>CALEYP010000014.1 GCA_937924895.1 uncultured Alphaproteobacteria bacterium | reverse complement strand
CTAGTGATGTGACGAGTGCACTCGGTGCAGGCGGCATTGCTCGTGTTGGGATCGTGTTACGCATTGGCTCAGGGTTCTTAGCCGCGGTGTTGTTGGCACAATTATTTGCTGTCACGGGGTGGTATACCGAGCCTGCCCAAATGGCGATCCCGCAAGTGACAATTGATCCGAGCCTCATTGGCTGGCTAAAGACGCAATTACTATCATTAATTTTTATCCAGCTCATCATTATCGCATTGCTTTTCTTGTTAGAATTATTGCGGCTCATCGGTGTAGAGCGTTTGATGCAGTGGTTGCTAGGGCCTTTTTTACGCGCGATGCACATAGGTGACAGAGCCTCAACCATTGCCATTGTCGGCGTGACTTTGGGGCTTGGCTTTGGTGGCGGCTTGCTCATCAAAGATGTTGAAACAGGTACCATTGCCAAAAAAGATGTATTTGGCGTGGTCTGTTTTATTAATCTGTTACATTCTATTTTCGAAGATACCGCCATCGTCATGTTGATGGGGCCGAGCCTGGCAATTGTTTTAGGCTTCAGGCTGATTTTTGCTTTTGTGCTGATTTATCTCATCATGGCGGCGGTTAAATTCCTGCCAGAGCACTATTGGCAGCGCTTCCTTACCAATCATAATATCCCGGCAGAGGCTGGCTAGCGGCCATGTGTCCCGTCATAGCCATTTGGCGCCGGAGATGTGAATTGTGCTAGCATCTCTTCTGAGGGTTTGAAAATCTCAACCTTTAGGGGGTAACAGCGAGCGACATCGCTAGAATGCTCAGCAGAACAATCACCGCCAGGGCAAGCAGATAACGCACCAAGCAGGTCAATTTCTGCTATCATCTCAAGATAATCTGTTGGTCGAACGGGGCTTGCCTTCATGAAATATTGGCCGGTATCACGTGTGAAGCCGGTGCACATAAAAACATTTAATACATCATGGATATGCGGTTCTGCCTCCTGAAGAGAGGCGCCTGTTTCATCTGCTAAAGCGCGTGTGAGATTGGAATGACAACAATGATGATACTGGCTACCAGATAATAAATTCCCGGTATAGGGGTCGCATCTGGTACCAATGACGTCATGAACGGAGCCGCCATATTCATCAATACCGTACCAATTCAGGCTGTCATCTGTGATAGTGGCAAGAGGCCTCAGATAAGGGAAGCTAGACCACATACGTTCGCCATTTGTGATGTGAGTCCCATGAAGCGCGCGTGTTTTACCAGAATAAAAGCGCTCAGCCAGATTCACTTTGCTGAATAGATTGAGATCGCCTACCTGTGGGCCGTCAGGGGCGCTTATCCGGAAGAAATGGCCTGCGGGCGCTGAAAAACAGCGCGCATCACGCGGCGGAATCACCACTTCATCACATTTCGACGCGGTCTGTCGCATCTTGTGATACAAATCAAGCGGCGGCACAGGTAATGTCTCATTCGGATAACAGATAACTGGTTTGACCGCCCATCTTTCGGCGGCATCTTTTGGCGCTGATGACATGTGTTGCCCCTCTCAATTACAGTCTGTTGACCCTAATATTGGCGTTTGACCTGAACCATCGTATAGCCATCTTTGGTTGCCCCCTTGAAAGGGTTTACATTGGCTGTGGGCTCATTAGATGTCTTTTGCTGCGCGACAATCACTGACCAGCCGCTATCATGGTCGAATGATAAAGTGTGTTCATGTGAGATGTCCCAGTGGTCATCATCAAGATTAGAGGCAAGCTTATCTTCGTAAGATAACGACCAATTGGCAGGTTTCCATGAGGGGTTCACATAAGCTGCGATATTTGTGAGGTTCGCCCGCAGATATAAGCCCACTTCTCTATCTTCAACAGTTGTCCATGCCTCCCGTGAAGAGTTCCACGCATTTTCATCAATGAAATCAAATTCGATATGGGCTCTTGCAGAAAATGTGCGGCCAGAAAAGACATAAGCATAGGGCATCACGCGATAGGTGACCCCACCCACCTCATTATAATCGCGCCCTGATGCAGTAAGAAGTGTGCCTACCTCATGCTGATTACCTTGGCCGAAGCGATAACGCAGCCTTGTGCCTATTGCGGTAATGGAATCAGTATCTTTTTCTTGGTCAGGTACCATACCACCAACGGTCTTATTCTTAATTCTGGCACCCTGTAACCGGACATAGATTGTAGCATATTCATGGGCATCATATTCGCCATAGACAGAGACTGAGTCTTGTTTTTGTTCAGGATTATTATCAAATAGATATTCCGTCACCACATACCCTTTTTGAAAGGCGGGATCGCGATATTCATCCATAACATCTGCTTGGGCGGAACAGCCTAACAAAGCGGCGCCAAGCCCTAGACCTAGATAGACCTGTTTATGTGCCATAACTTAATCTCCCTCTTGGCTACTGTGGGGGAAATGACGCCAAGAATAAAGTAAAAACGCATTCAAAAGGCTGGGCAGGTATTTAGCTTAATAATGGGGCGGTGGTGAATCTTCTTCTGGGCGCAGGATGCCGCTATCTGTGCCAGCAATTTTGATTTTCTGGCGCAGATGTTCAATTTCCGTACGCAAGGCAGCCATATCTTTTTGCTGCTGATATAATTCATCACTCAAGTCGCGCAAATCTTGTGCCATATGGGCAATGGTTTCTTGTAATCTTGTGAAATCTTGTTCCATGCGCAGACCATATCATTGATTAGACCAGAAAAGCTATGACCAATCTGATGCTGGACTTCCCCCATGAAGAGACGCTATAACCGAGCGATATAGGACGCGTTTCCAATAGGGTGGGTAGAACAAGATGGAAATGGCACCGCTTTTACAAGCGACAGCAATCACCAAGCGTTTTGGTGATTTCACAGCAAATGATCAGATTGATTTTGCGATCAACCCTGGCGAAATTCACGCGCTTCTCGGCGAGAATGGCGCGGGAAAATCGACTTTCGTGAAGATGATTTATGGGGTGTTGCAGCCTGATGAAGGGCAGTTTGACTTTCAAGGGCAAGCTATCACAATCAGTAACCCGCAAGCAGCGCGTCAAATGGGCATCGGTATGGTGTTCCAGCATTTCTCACAATTTGAGGCGCTAACGGTGGCTGAAAACATCCAACTTGCCATGGATGGGGATGAGGCGCTTGACCAGTTGTCAGAGCGCATTGAAACACTCTCTGCGGCTTATGGTATTCCGATTGGCGCTGATCGCATTGTGGCTGATCTCTCTGTGGGCGAACAACAGCGCGTTGAAATTCTGCGTTGCCTCCTACAATCTCCCAAATTGTTGATTATGGATGAGCCAACGTCAGTTCTCACGCCGCAAGAAACCGAACAGCTCTTTACGGTTATCCGCCAATTAGCTGATGAAGGCTGTGCCATCCTATTTATTTCCCATAAATTAGATGAAATTAAAGCATTATGTCCGCGTGCCACGATTTTGCGCGGCGGGAAAAAGATTGATGTCATTGAAAGTGCTCAGCAGACAACGCGGCAAATTGCAGAATTGATGGTGGGGACGGCTATTTCAGATGTCACGGCGTCCTCTCATCAGATATCAGATACTGTCATGTTTGAGGTGACAGGGTTGAATAAGCCATCAGAGGGACCATTTGATGTGGCGCTATCTGATATATCTTTTTCCTTGCGGCCTGGTCAGATTTTAGGTGTGGCTGGTATCGCAGGTAATGGTCAAGATGAGTTGTTATCAGCCCTGATCGGTGAATGGCGTCAACCAGCATCTTGCGCAACAATGGCACTTGGTGGCCAAGATGTACGCCATCTCGCGCCAGAGAAACGGCGTCAAGCGGGGATGGGGTTTATTCCAGAAGACCGCAATGGGCATGCTGCCGTGCCTGGCATGAATTTGACAGAAAATACATTATTGACCTCGCATAGCCATGCGACTGTCACGCAGCGCGGCTTTATCAATCGTGCAACATTGCAGCAACGCGCAGCGACTATCATTTCAGAATTTGATGTGCGGATTCCTCACAATAACCCGAATGCCAATCAATTATCTGGCGGGAATCTCCAGAAATTTGTCGTGGGACGTGAAATCCTAAAACAGCCTGATGTGTTGATTGTCAGTCAGCCAAGTTGGGGTGTTGATATTGGTGCTGCGATGCTTATTCGGCAGGCGTTACTTGATCTGGCCTCATCTGGGTCTGCTATTCTTTTGATTTCACAAGATTTAGAAGAACTCTTTTCTCTCTCAAGTCATATTGCTGTGCTCTATGCAGGCACCTTGTCAGCTAGCTATGATGTTGCCGATATGACGCCAGAGAAGATTGGTCTGTTAATGGGTGGCGCGGCCATGGGGGAAGCGAGTTAGATGATTTATCTTGAACCACGCAAATCAGTGCCATCATGGCTAAGGGTGGCAACACCATTCTTTGCCATCGGTATCACCATTATGATGGGTGGCATTATCTTTGCCGCCTTGGGATATGATGCCCTCAAAGCACTCTCTGTCTTCTTTTTGTCACCGTTATCACGTGCTGACCAAATTGCCGATCTCTTCGTGAAGGCTACACCGCTCATCATCATTGGGACAGGGCTTGTCTTTTGTTATCGCGCGAATATCTGGAATATCGGTGCTGAGGGGCAATTGATACTTGGCGCGCTTGGCGCGGGCTGGGTCGCGCTCTCCTACCCGGATGTGACAAGCTATGGGTTGTTAATCCCAATGGCGCTTGCTGCGATGGCAGCGGGGGCATTATGGGCCTTTATCCCAGCCATTTTGCGTGTGCGCTTCTCAACTAATGAGATTTTGGTCTCTTTGATGTTAACCTATGTGGCGAGCTTATTGATTGATTATCTGGTGCGCGGTCCATGGCGCAACCCTATGTCATTCGGCTTTCCACTCACGCCGCTTTATCCTGATGGTGGCTTGATCCCGCCACTTTTAATCCCAGGGATTGGGCGTCTCGGTCAGCTCCATTGGGCTGTGCCAGCTGCGCTGGTTATCGCGATCATTGGCGGTATTTTGTTGCGCCGGACTTTACCAGGCTTTCAGGTTCGTCTTTTTGGTGAGGCGCCTCGTGCTGCGAAATTTGGGGGATTTCAACCAGATAGAATCACCATCGCCGTGATGCTGGGCTCAGGTGCCCTAGCTGGTTTGGCTGGCGCGATTGAGGTATCAGCTAATATTGGACAGCTTCAGCCAAATATCTCTTTTGGCTATGGCTTTACCGCGATTATTGTTGCCTTTTTGGCGCGCTTGAATCCAATGGCTGTGATTGCGGCAGGCCTCGTTGTGGCCTTGGCAGAGCTTGGCGGCGATGCGGCACAAATCTCCCTTGGTATACCCAAAGTGGTGACCGGTTTATTTAAGGGGCTATTGCTATTCATGTTGCTAGCTGGTGAAACTTGGACCAACTATCATGTGAAGTGGCGTAGCTTAAAAGCCTAATAAACAGGCAAAATGTAACAAGATATGCTGTCTGGTGGGAAATCGCTTTGCGCAGTTAAATAAAATACTATAAGACTAGGCCATGTATGAAGAGCTGTTGCTAACCATCCTGTTAACATCTGTGCCATTGGTGCTTGCCGCGACAGGCGAGCTTGTGGCTGAGAAGTCAGGTGTGCTCAATTTGGGCGTGGAAGGGATGATGCTCATGGGGGCAGTCGCCGCCTTTGGCGCCGCTCTCACTTTTGGAAATCCTTACATTGGTATGATAGCTGGTGGGCTGAGCGGCATGGTAACGGCCGCTGTTTTTGGGTTATTTGCGCTGGGTCTTGCCACGAATCAGGTCGCAACAGGACTTGCGTTAACCATTTTTGGCACAGGCCTCTCAGGGCTCATCGGTGCGCCTTTGGTTGGCAAAGCGATTGATGGGTTGGCCGTCATCGAAATCCCTATTCTGTCATCGCTCCCGCTGATTGGCGTGGCATTCCAACTTGATTTTATGGCCTATCTATCTATCGCAATCGTCGCTCTTGTTTCCTATCTTTTAACAAAAACAAGAGCCGGACTTATCTTGCGTGCCACTGGTATTAATCATGATAGTGCGCATGCGCTTGGCTATAATGTATTAGCTGTCCGCTGGATGGCTGTGTTGTTTGGCGGCTTTATGGCCGGGCTAGCAGGCGCTTATTTGCCGCTGGTCTTAACCCCACACTGGGCCGAAGGTATGACAGCAGGGCGCGGCTGGATTGCCCTTGCCCTTGTTGTTTTTGCGAGCTGGATGCCATGGCGTGTTGTGATTGGCGCCATTTTGTTTGGCGGGATCACCATTATGCAATTGGCTGGGCAAGCGCGCGGCTGGTCAATTCAACCACAATTTTTATCAATGCTACCATATTTAGCGACCATCATCGTCTTGGTCAGCATTTCACGACGGGGGGGTGTTTTACACAAAGCACCTGCTCATTTGGGCCGGATATTCTATCCAACAAGATAGGGTATCTTACAATAGGAGAGGGTAATGAAATCAATCCAATTTGGTAAATGGTTGGCCTCAAGCCTTATCGCTGCTGTTGCAGCTTTGGGCATGACGTCACAAGCACAAGCCGAAGCGATGAAAGTCGGCTTCGTTTATTTGACAAACCCAGGCGATCATGGCTGGACATATGCTCATGAAATGGGCCGTCAGCAAGTTGAAGCACATTTTGGTGACAAGGTCGTGACAACATATGTTGAAAACGTGCCAGAAGGACCAGATGCCACACGCGTTATTCGTGAGTTGGCCAAACAAGGTAACCAAATGATTTTCACAACATCATTCGGTTATATGGACCCAACTTTGAAGGTCTCAAAAGAATTCCCTGAAGTGAAGTTTGACCATATTACGGGCTATAAGCGTTCACCAAACATGGCAACAGGTAATATTCGTTTCTATGAAGGCCGCTATGTTCAAGGTGTTGTCGCTGGTTTGATGACAAAATCAAACAAAATCGGCTATCTTGGCGCTTTCCCAATTCCTGAAGTTATCCAAGGCATTAACGCTTTTGCACAAGGTCTACGCTCTGTAAACCAAGATGCTGAAATCTCAGTCGTATGGGTCAATAGCTGGTATGATCCTGTGAAGGAATCTGACGCAGCGAAGGTTTTGATTGCTGAAGGTGCTGATATCCTCGCACAGCATACAGACAGCCCTGCCATGTTGCAGACAGCTGAAAAAGCTGGCGCTCTTGGTTTTGGTCAGTCATCGGATATGCATGAATTTGCGCCAAACGCACAGCTCTTTGCATCTGTGAATAACTGGGGTCCTTACTATATCAACCAGATTGAAAAGGCTATGGATGGCTCATGGTCAACAGGTGAAGGTCCAGATCACTGGGCAGGTAACACCTGGAAAGGTATCGGCGAAGATTATCTTGTTTTGACAGAGTTCAAGAACATGCCAGCTGACGTCGCTGCTGCGGCACAGGCCGCGCGTGATGGCATCGCAGATGGTTCACTTGTGATCTTTAAAGGTCCAATGAAAGATAACAAAGGAAACGTTATCCTAAAGGATGGCGAAGCACTTGATGATGGCGGTCTATGGGCCATGAACTATTATGTTGATGGTGTGCAAGGCCAAATCCCGAACTAAGCCGGACTTATATAAATGCGAAAAGGGGCAGTTTTCTGCCCCTTTTTATTTGCCAGTAAGGTCTTGCCGCCTCATGATAGGGGGATGATGGACCTCAGCTATACATTTGAAGCCGATATATGGCTTTGGCACACAGACGGTGCCACAAGTTGGCATTTTGTTACATTGCCGCCAGAGGCCGCAGACGAGATTCGGTTCTTTGCGCGCAATCGCCGAGGTTTTGGTAGCTTGAAGGTGGATGTCACAATTGGAAGGTCTCACTGGGCCACCTCTATCTTTCCTGATAAAAAATCAGGGAGCTTTGTGCTACCGCTTAAAAAAGCAGTTCGTGTCGCAGAATCAATCACTGCAGGTGATACCGTATCCATCTCACTGCATGTGCGCTATGACCCAGAATAGGCGATAAGAAGCTGTTTGACCCCCCTGATTAACAGCGTTATAACAGGCGCAGTAAGCGGGTGTAGCTCAGTTGGTAGAGCACGAGCTTCCCAAGCTCGGGGTCGCGGG
>CALEYP010000013.1 GCA_937924895.1 uncultured Alphaproteobacteria bacterium | reverse complement strand
TGAGGATTTTGCCGCTGGCACAGACGCAGATGACGCGCTGACATACACACTGGGCTCAAACCAGGTGAACATCATCAGATACCTACAAGCTGGCCGCGTGCTGCTTGTCGGGACATCTGGTGGTGAGTTTGTGGTTACCAGCTCAGAGGATGCCCCTCTAAGCCCCACAAACGCCGTTGTGAAGCGGCAAGCGACATATGGGTCGGCTGACCTACAGCCAGTGCAAGTGGCTAACGTGACGCTGTTTGTACAGCGAGCAAAGCGCAAGCTGCGTGAGCTGGTCTTCGACCTTAACACAGATTCATATCAAGCCCCGGACATGACCATCCTGGCTGAGCACATAACTGAGGGCGGCATCAAGGAGATGTCGCTACAGCAAGAGCCGGACAATGTGGTCTGGTGTGTGCTTGAGAATGGCAAGTTTGTCGGCATGACATATCGCCGAGAAGAGAATGTGATTGCATGGCATGAGCACATTCTAGGCGGTGAGTTCGGCTCTGATACGTTTGGCCATGTAGAAAGTGTGGCAACCATACCAGGCGACCTTAACGAAGATGACACTTATCTCGTGGTCAAACGCACCATCAACGGCGGCACAAAGCGCTATATCGAGTATTTCAGCAGCTTTGACTTTGGTGATGACGTTGAGGACGCGTTCTTTGTAGACAGCGGCCTGACTTACTCTGGCGCTGCGGCAACCTCTATCAGTGGCCTTGACCACCTAGAAGGCGAGACTGTTTCCATCTTGGCTAACGGTGCTGTCCACCCGGACAAGACTGTGAGCTCAGGCTCGGTCACTTTGGACTACAGCGCCACAAAGGTGCATATCGGCCTGAACTATTCGTCTACGTTGCAGACCATGCGTATCGAGGCTGGCGGCACAGAAGGCACAGCGCAGGGCAAAACAAAGCGTATCCATGAGGTTGTGCTTCGCTTGTTCAGAACTGTTGGCGTAAAGGTTGGCAGTTCGGAAACTGAGCTGGACAGGATACCGTTCAGATCCTCAGCTGCGGCTATGACCAAGGCGATACCATTATTCACTGGCGATAAGGAGATTGAGTTCCGAGGCGGGTTTGATACAGATGGATTTGTTGTTGTACAGCAAGACCAGCCCCTGCCTTTGACTATCATTGGCATCTTCCCAAGACTGATTACCTTCGACCAGTGAGAATTGTTGAATATAAGCCAGAGCACCTTCACGACCTGATGGACGGGCCGCTCAATGATGGCGCAGTAAAAAACATTGGGTATATGCGTGAATGGGCAGGCGAGCTTCAACAGCCCGGCTGGTCTTACACGCTGATACAGAACGGCCATATCATATGCTGTGCCGGGATTGTGGACATGTGGCCGGGTGTCGGCGAGGCATGGTTTATCGCAAGCAACAAGATACACGAGAACGCCAGACCGTTTATCAAGTTTGCGAAAACAGACGTGATGCAGAAGGTCATAGACGAGAATGGTCTGTGGCGGGTTCAGGCAGTCTGTAAAGAAGATTGGCCAGCAGCGCTCAAGTTTGCGCGCTTCATGGGCTTCGAGCCTGAAGGTGTCATGCGTAAGTATGGGCCTGAGGGTATGGATTACATCAGGGTGGCATGGGTTAGATAATGGGCTTCTTATTCGAATTATCGGCAGGCAAGCAACAGCAAGCGGCTTACAACTACAATTCAGACATCAATGAGCGCAATGCTCAGGTGGCAGAGCAGCAAGCTGAGCAGCTTGTCTTTCAGGAAGAACAGAACATTGTGGATTTCCGCAAGCAGTTCGATGACTTGCAAGCCGCCACCTCTCAGGCGTTTCGGTACAATGGCTGGATAGCTAACGAGGGTACACCCCTCAAGGTCGCCTTGGCTAACGCTCAAGAGGCAGACGAAGAGATTGCGACCCGCCGCTACAATGCGAAGGTCGGACGCGAAGAGCTGAAGGAGCAAGGAACACAAGAGCGGATGCAAGGCACGCTCAACCGCATGTATGGCAAAGCAGCACGCACAGCCGGTAAGGCTCGTGCCGTGAATAGCTTAATTCAAACCGCTTCAGCATTTGCGAGTGTCTAATGAGAGTACCTACTTATAGCCGCCAGACGAAAGCCACAGCCAAGACTGGGGCTATCAATTTCTCTGTCCGGGCAAATCCCGGAGCTCTGTCTCAGGGGCAAAGCGCCTTGGCTGGCATGGCCAGGTCGGCAGAGAACGCGGCTCTGAAATGGTATGAGACCGAGACCAAAGAACGGCGCCTGAGCGAGCTTACAGCCGCTGAGAACGCGTTCAAGGTTCAGGTGCAGAACCAGAAGATTGAGTCGCTAGACCAAGACCCAAACACCATTCTTTATGGCAACAAGGCAACAGGCACGCTGAGCTGGGAAGCTCAAGCGCTGCAGAACATGAACACGCTGGCTAATACGATTGAGGACAGCAAGGTTCGCTCATCGTTTATGATTTCCGCGCAGCAGATGATCCTCGGCGAGCGCGTATCTGTCTATCAAAATGCAAGAAACAAGCAGATAGACATTGCCAAGGCCAACGAGCTACAAGCGGCTGAGCTGCTTATCAAGGACGCTGTGCAGGGCAATGCTGCGCAACGCGCTGCTGCTACGCTTGAACTGTTCGGCGGCACCCAGCAAGTAGGCTCGCCCAACGAGCCGCCCCGCACTGTTGTAGGCATCTTTGACGAGATGGCTGACCGTGGTCTTATCACGCGGACAGAAGCATTTAACCTGACCAAGACGACACAGCAGCGGATTGCCAAGTCTGATTTCCGCACCAGGTTGGCCTCAGCCGACCGTTCAGGCAACCCCGATGAAGCCGCTCAGCTCGTCGCCGATGTCATGGATCCCAAGAACTTCCCGAATATGAAGCCAGAAGACCGTGACACCGCGTTCACACAAGCGGTAAACCTTGAGCAGCAGCTTCAAAAGCGAGCCGTGCAAATCGCAGAAAAGAACGAGACAAAGGCCTCAAGAGAGCAAAAGAACCGGCACAGCGAAAACGCAAGAGACATTGTGGCTAGGATTATCAGCGCCAACGAAAACCCTGATGACCAAACAGCACAATCTAACAAGCCGTCGTCGCTCGATATAGCGAACTTGCTGGCAAGTGACGGCATCAGTGATTCGTTTGCGCGAGTGGCTCAAGACCTTATCAACGATGTTGATGCTGACGTGCGTGACCCAGACCTGATTGCCGGGATATTCGCCGACATATCCAACGCGACGACAGATGAGCAAATCGAAGACGCCGTAGCGCGAATCACTCCAAACATGGGAGTGGGCGGCACTATACCGCTACAGGACGCGCTATCCCTTCTTAGGTTTGCTGACGGCAAAAAAGCTAAGACGATTGAGACGACAGACGTTGAGTTCTATCGCCAACAGCTTGATGACATCACTGGGGCGACGGCTTACCGCATATCTGGCGTGGGTGTAGGCGAAGACGAGATCTTCAGGCAAGTAGACGCAGCGGACACATATCGCCGCCTGACTACTGACCCAATCAACCCGATGTCGGGTCGTGATGCTTATCGCACTGTGGTTGAGCAATTCTTCCGCGCAAGAAAGCAGCGCATTGATTTCTTGGCACCAGCGCCATTCTTAGATGAGTATTTCGGCGGCAAGCGGCCAAGCGAGTGGACAGCCGAAGATGTGAGCCGCGCAAGGATTGCCATCACAACAAACAGAAATCTTTCTCAAATCGAAAAGACGATTGAGTTCGAAACCCTTGATGACATCACCAAGCTGATTGACCAGCGCCCACCACCACCGCCACCGGGTGACCCGCAAGATGGTGACCCCGGTTGGTCGAGCTGGCTACCGAATTGGTGGGGCAACAGTGAATCACTCAGTGACAGAGAAGACGATATAAGGAACCCTGGCTAATGGACATCATTCAGTCATTCAGTGACCGCAACCTGGGTCGGTATACGCTAGACAATAAGTACACGCGCCACTTGCAGGATGTCTCCCCCATCCCGCTCGATGGCGGGTACATTGTGCGTAACAACATTCAGGATGTGCCGAAGACTGAGGAACTGTCTGAAGCCGAGCTCATCAACATGGACACCGACCGTGGCAAGCTCTGGGCAGCTGCCAGCAAGGTTATCTATGACTCAATGTACGACGGCGTCAATGCGCTGACCATCAAGGAGCCTGAGAGCGAACAAGACTATGGCCGTTTCGGCGTAGAGTTCATGGGTCAGTTCGACCACAACATGTCTATGATGGGCTACAATGTGGCCAAGCTGCAAGGTGTAGACGAGCGCACAAAGCTCGCTATGCATCATATGATGACTGAGTTCGGCCAGCTGCCTATGTTTAGCTGGAATGGCGCGTATCGCGTCACCAAGGGCATGTTCACTGACCCGACGACATATGCGAGCTTAGGCACGCTTGGCCTCGGCTTTCTTGGCAGGGCTGGCGTAAAGCAGACCACCAAGCAGGGTTTCAAAGAGATGCTGCGTCGAGGCATCACCAATCCATATGCCATTGCGGCTCTTGAGGGCGGTGCCTATACCGGGATGTACGATTACCTCACCCAAGAGGTAAACATTGAGGCAGGCGTACAGGACGACGTTAATCTAGGCCAACTGGCCACAGCTACAGGCACAGGCATGGTGGCAGGCCCCGCTATTGTGGGGGCTGGTGAGCTGGCCGTCAAAGGCGCAAAGAAGCTGATGCCAGGGCAGGGCGACCTGTTTGATGAGCCCACGCCTACGTCTGGTGCGCCCTTGAGCGCTGAGAACCTTGAGGCATCTGCGGTTCAAAAGTTTGCTTTCTATAAGAACAAAGAAGGTGGTCAAGAGGTCGGCAACAAGCAGATCATCGTTGATATTGACGAAAACATTTTTGAGAACCACGTCCGGCCATTGCTTGATAAAGGCATGACTTACGAAGAGTTTGAGATGGGCAAGATGCCGGGCGGCTTGTATGAGAACATGCACGCTGCGTTCACATCTGTGAATGGTGGTGATTACAAGCTCACCAAGGTCGATGACCTAAACAATCTTCAGCCAGACCAGACATACGCTATTCAGGTGGACGACTTTAACAGCCCTGATGCTGTGACACGGCGCCAAACCGCAGACAGTGACGTCATCCCTCTCGGTGACAACATTGCTAAGTTTGAGCCCCCGACAGACGACAAACCCGGCATCGTTGCGTTCCACGGCTCTGGCGCTGATTTCGACGAGTTTAGCCTAGAAAAGATTGGCACTGGCGAGGGCGCGCAAGTTTACGGTTATGGGTTATACTTTACCGATGCAGAAGATATAGCAAAGTTTTATAGAGACAGCGTCGGCGGCGCAAATGTCTTGAAAAGAGCGGAAGACATAAAAATTGCAAACCCTGATGGTGGGCAAGAGACAGCCGCTAATTTTACAGGATTCAGAAACAAGTTCGCCGAATATTATGGAGATAATGCCGCATTGTTCGCGGATAGGTATCTAGGCCAATTTACTATCGACCCTGATGCGTCTGAGGATGTCTTGATACAAAGGGCTGTTGATACGATGAACAAGGTTCAGGAATCAGACAAAATCCCTGACAACCCAAAAGAAATTGTTTCTAAAATCACACTGCCAGACAGAGGCAAGATATATAAGGTTGGGCTGTATCCAAAGGTTGATGATTTGTTAGATTATGATGTTGATTTAGCAGACCAAGACAACTTCAAAAAAGAAGCTGTTTTGCGCGCAGTCAAACGCGCCATAGAGCTTTCTAAGGATCCAAACATCAACAATAGCAATGATTACGACCCAGACATGCAGCCTACCATAGCAGCTTTGCTGGGGGATGAAAGCAGTGGTGTAACAAACATGAACATCGCAGGCTTGTTGTCGGACATGCAGGATTTAACGAACAAAGAGATTCCAGCAAAGCTCTTGAGAGAAGAGGGTATCCCCGGAATTAGGTATGCCACGAATGATACAAGGGGCAAACAGTTCCAGATTTTTCTTGATGTGAGGGGCAAGCCTTACAGAGAGACAGAGCCAATTTTTGCAAGAAACCTTGACGAGGCAAAACAGATAGAAGCGGAATACAAGGAGAAAGGTTTTGGCGTCGAAATTAAAGACGCACGCAAAAACAACTATGTCATCTTTGACGACAAAGCTATCAAAATCCTCGAAAAGTACGGCGTCGCTGGGCCTGTCGCCGTTACAGCTCTTGCATCACAGCAAACACAAGATGATGATGCAAGGGTAGCCAACGCCCCCAAAATCTAGTAATGTAACTTAAAATGGCCGCACACGAGCGGCCAACTGTGATTCTCATGGCAATAAATTCAAATGTACCAAATGCGCTAGCGGTAGAAGCCCTAGCGTCTGGCGGCTTGCGCGCTCCTCTCAAAGGTCAAGATGTCCTTGATGTGGATCCCAGCCAGCTCGACCTGAACGCGTTGCCGGACAGTGAGATAGATCTCATTGAGCCCTTGACGCAACCAGACACAGAGCTGCTGCAGCTGGCAAGCACAGGCCCTATCAGCAAGTACATGATAGACCCTGTCCTCAAGGGCGCAGGGGTTGTGGCTAAAGGTGTTGGTCGTGCGCTGTCTCCCGGAGACAATACGTTCAACGACGCGCAGCGCAAGCTCGAGGAGCTACAAGCCAACCAGGGCGCAGAGAACAACGTACTAGGGCGCTTGGATGACGGTAGCCCTGAGCCAGCTCTTGATTTGCCGCCGACAGAGGTGGACGACGAGGGCTTCGGCCCTGGCTTTGATGCAGCGCAAGAGGCTGGCTATAACGCTTACGAGCGCGGGTCTATCATCCGGGCAGATGGCGAGACAGCCGAGGCCGTCATGGATGGCCTGAAGAAAGAGCCGCAAATCACAGAAGATGGTTTGCTTGATGATTTCAGGGCTGTGGGCTCTGCCGGGGACGCTAAGATCCCAGATGAGGCTGGTGTCTTGTCAGGCATCCAAGCTATCAGCCAGACATATGCTGGTCAGATTGACGAGGCAAAGCGTGGCGAAATCACGCTCGAAGCCACACGTCAGATGGCAGACATCCTTGGCACGTCGCCTCAGCGTCTTGCAAAGACAATCCTTGGCCGTCAGCGCGGCGGGGTGATTGTTGACCAAGAGGGTGGCATGGGGCTGGCCGAGACTATGCTCGCCTCTCGTGACTTGCTGGTCAAAGAAATGAAGAAGCTAGACCAGCTCGCCAAAGCTGCAGAGACTGGCGGCGATAACGAAGCTCTTGAGTTCCGCGCTCAGCTTGAGCTGGTTGCCCAGCTACAAGCGCAAATCAAAGGCGCGCAGACAGAGATTGCACGAGCTCTCAGCTCTTTCCGCATCCCAGCCAGGGACGGCACAGCTGCAGAAGCAATGCGGGGCAAAGACCTGACAAAGCTGCTTGAGGACTATGGCGGGGTTGATGACATCCGCGACATGGCCAAGGCGTACAACCAGCAAGGTGACAACGTCGCTGCCAAAGCAGCTATCACTAGGGCTGGCTCTAAGTTTAAGAAATTCACAGATGCGTTCTATGAGGCATGGATTAACATTCTCCTCAGCAACCCAGTAACGCACACAAAGAACATTGTCGGCGCGTTCCTGACCACCTTTGCTCATGTGCCAGAAACATACGCAGCGGCTGGTATAGGCGCCCTGCGTAGGGCTCGTGGCGGCGAGGGCGGCGTCTATTTTGGCGAGGCAAACGCTCAGATGTTTGGCGCCATGATGGCGTTCAGAGAGGCATTTGGCGCTGCTGGTAAGGCGTTCCGCACTGGCGAAAACGTCATGCCCGGTACAAAGATTGAGGGCTCAAGCGGTCGTCGTCATACTCAGGCCTTCTCTGCCGAGGGTATGCAAGCGCAGAACTTTGGCACAGCCATTGATGTCCTTGGCCACATGATGACTATGGGCAGGGTGCCTACCAGGGCGCTTGAGTTTGAGGACACCTTCTTCAAGGTTGTTGCTCACCGCATGAGCTTGTACGAGCAAGCCTATCGCTCTGGCATCAACAAGGGTAAGCGGGGCGAGGCTCTATCGACCCACATTGCTGAGTTTGTGTTTGACCCGCCATCGAGCGCGCTGACACAAGCTGACGCTCATGCAAAGTATGTAACGCTGCAGAGCGACCTTGATTCGACAGGCAAAAAGCTCAAGGGTCTGCGTGACGTGCCGGGCTTGCGGTATTTCATGCCGTTCTTCAAGACGCCTTACAATGCGTTCAAATACGCCTTCATTGACCGTGGCCCTATCGGTGCGTTCTATGGAGAAAGCAAGCGCGCTATTGAGAGAGCCAAGATGCCGGGCGCATCTATGGCAGACAAAGCTGCCGGCGATATGGCTATGGCCCGCCTGATTATGGGCAACAGCACAGCTATGGTCATGGCCATGATGGTTGCAGAAGGTAGCGTGACAGGCGGTGGTCCGGCTGACCCCGGTGTGCGAGCTGCTTTGCGTGAGACTGGCTGGCAACCCTACAGCATCAAGATTGGTAATCAGTATGTGTCCTACCTGGGCGCAGAGCCATTCTCCTCAACCATCATGCTAGGTGCTGATGCGGCTGAGGTTATGATGTCTGGTGCCATCAATGGCGACGACAGCGAGAAGATTGTCGCCGCTGTGGCCGCAGCGTTTGCCAATCAGATGACAGACAAGACGTTCATGGCAGGGTTTTCCGACCTTGTGTCTACCATTAACGACCCCACCCGGTACGCGGGTCAGACAGCCGACCGCTTCATTGCGTCGATTGTCCCTCGTGTTGTAGCTCAAGGTGAGCGCATGATGGATCCGACTGTGCGTGCGGCAAACGATGTTGTCAGCACAATACAAGCACAGATACCGGGTTGGAGCAAAGACCTACCGCCACGCCGTAACTTGGCTGGCCAAGCGCAGACGCTAGGCGGCGCAGTGGGGCCAGACATTCTGAGCCCACTATACAGCAGCACCGTCGGTCCCAACAGCCTAGACAAGAACCCGAAGCGGGCTGAGCGGGCTTACAACATGTTCAAAGAGATGGTGGACGTGCGCTTCAGCGCGAGCCCACACCCAGACCAGTGGGACAGCAATGTAGGCCTGACCCCGCAAGAGGTTGACATCTATCATCAGTACGCTGGCAAGCACACGCTCGATGAGTTTGAAAACCTGATTGAGATGGACGTATATCAGGAGTTTCGCGAAAGGGCTGTTGCTGGCGATTTGCTGGCGCGTGAGCGGCTTCACTTGATGATTAGGGGTGCAATACAGAAAGCTCGCGGCTTGGCCAAGAGAGACCTTCTGGACGACGAGAATGTAGGTGCTGCAGTTAGGCAGCGGTTAGAGGCTTTCGCTGAGTTACAGCAAGAGAAAGCACAGATGACTATGGGGCAATAAATGACAGTATCAACCACCACGAATAAGGTGAGCTACTCTGGCACCGGCAGCCAGACAGTGTTCGCCTATGCGTTCAAGATTTTTGCCGATGGCGATCTGGACGTCTACATCCGCGACACCAATGGCACAGAAACGCTGCAGACCATTACCACCAACTATACGGTATCAGGCGCCGGTACTGATTCGGGTGGCAATGTTACCTTCGTTACTGCGCCTGGGTCTACGGACACAGTCGTTATTCAGCGCAAGCTGGCGCTTACGCAAGGCACCGACTACGTCGCCAACGACCCATTCCCGGCCGAAAGCCACGAAGACGCGCTTGACCGGCTGACCTTTATTACACAGCAAATCCAAGAAGAGGTAGACCGCTCCATCAAGGCGTCGGTCACTAACACCATCTCAACGACAGAGTTCTCTGTTGATGCTACAGACCGAGCTAATAAGTTCTTCGCATTTGATAGCGCTGGCGACCTTATCGTCAGCCAAGAGATTGGCACATTCCGAGGTGACTGGGGCGCAAGCACCAGCTATCAGCAGCGCGACATTGTCAAAGACACCAGCACCAATAATATTTTTATTGCAAACACGGCTCACACCAGTTCGGGCTCTCAGCCGCTTACAAGCAACACTGACAGCGCCAAGTGGGATTTGCTGGTAGATGCGGCCTCTGCAACAACATCAGCCACCAACGCGGCTTCTAGCGCCACCACGGCATCAGGCCACGCTGATGACGCGCAAGACTGGGCGGTAAAGGTAAACGGCATTGTCGAGGCGACAGACTACAGCTCAAAGGCTTGGGCTATTGGTGGCACCGGGGTAACCGATACAGCCAGCCGAGGCGCTGCTAAGGAATGGGCGACAGAGACAAGCGGCACCGTTGATACATCTGAATATAGCTCCAAGGAATATGCCCAGGGTACGCAGTCCGGCACAGGCGGTTCAGCTAAGTCTTGGGCGCAGACAGCCGAAGACACAGCCGTCAGCGGCGGCGAATATTCTGCAAAGCACTACAGCGCCAAGGCCTCGGCCAGCGCCACAGCTGCTGCGGCAGATGCGGTCTCAACAGCTGCGGACGTCGTATCAACAAACGCTGATGTGGTTCTGACTAATGCTGACGTCGTGTCAGCTCAGGCCTCGGCCACAGCTGCGTCTAATTCTGCAGCGGCTCTAGCAGCTGCGCTAGACGGTTTCGACGACAAGTATCTTGGTATCATGGGTGATACAGATACAGCTAGCAATGCATCTACCACAGCGACTTGGGTGCTTGGCGGCTCAACGCTGACTGTTGATTCAGCCACAGGCATTGAGGTCGGGCAGAATGTATCTGCTACCGGCATCCCTAACCAGGCCAACGTGCTGTCCATTGATGGCACCAGCGTTGTAATTTCGCATGTGGCAACCGCCGCCGGATCTGGCGCAGCTGTGACGTTCCAAGGCTATGGCGTCTACGGCGCGTTTGACAGCGGCATCGACGGCCCATCGACCGACAACGACAATGGCGCGCTCAGCGAGGGTATGCTGTATTTCAACAGCACCGATAACGAGATGCGCGTTTATGACGGCGCCAACTGGATTGCGGCATCAGCTGCGACCCAGGCCAGCATGAACATCTTTGAATATACGGCGACGGCCAGCCAGACCACCTTCTCAGGCTCAGACGATAACGGCGCCACGCTGTCTTATACGGCAGACAATCTGATCGTGATGATGAACGGCGCCGTGCTCGACCCGGACGAGTTCACGGCCACCAACGGCACGTCGGTCGTGCTCGACAGCGGCGCAGCTCTAAATGACGAGCTGGTCATCTTCGCGTTCAAATCATTCCAAGTCGCTGACACGGTTTCTAAATCGTCGGGCGGCACGTTCAACGCAAATGTCACAGTATCAGGCACGTTGAACGCAACCACAGACGTCCAGGTAAACGGCGCTTCGGTAGCCACGATGGGCAAGTCAATCGCTATGGCTATCGTATTCGGAGGTTAACATGGCAGCACCAAACATTGTAAACGTCAGCACCATTACCGCCAAAACTCATGCGGCGGCGCTTGGCACAACACTCACTACAGACATTCTCGCTAATGCAGCATCGTCAGGCAAAGTCTTCAAGGTTAACACGATTATCGTGTCCAATGTTGATGGGACTAACAGCGCGGATGTGACTGTCGATTATTACAATGGTTCTACAGGTTTTAAGATTGCAAACACCATTGCAGTCCCAGCCGATAGCACCCTTGTACTG
>CALEYP010000012.1 GCA_937924895.1 uncultured Alphaproteobacteria bacterium | reverse complement strand
CCCGTTTCATCCCCATAGCCATGAGGGTTTTGTGATTGCCAACGCCAGACATCAGCGCACATCTCGACAAGGGATTTTTCCACTTCCCAATTGAAAAGTGTTTTGGCTTTTGTGGCATCTGCCCAAAATTGCGGCAGGTCACCAGGCCGGCGCGGCGCAAAATGTAGTGGGATAGAGACGCCTGAGGCTTGCTCAAAAGCCTTTACCATCTCAAGAACAGAAACACCTTTACCAGCGCCAAGATTGACGGCCTCGACCCCTGTATGATGGGTGATATAGTCAAGCGCTGCCGCGTGACCCCGCGCCAAATCATCAACATGGATATAATCACGTACACCTGTGCCATCAGGCGTATCATAATCATTGCCAAACACATTAAGAACAGGGCGGCGGCCAATCGCTACTTGGGCAATAAAAGGCATCAGATTATTCGGCACGCCCATAGGGTCCTCTCCAATAGCGCCAGAGGGGTGGGCACCAACAGGATTAAAATAGCGCAAAAGCATCACGGCTTTTTCCGCATCTGTTTTCGCCCAATCCTTTAAGATTTCCTCAATGAAATATTTTGTTCTGCCATAGGGGTTAATCGGCGCGAGCGGGTGCGCTTCGTTATAAGGGAGGTAGTGCGGCGTGCCATAGACAGTGGCAGAGGACGAAAATACAATACGCCGACATTTGGCGCGATCCATCGCCTTTAAGAGTTGTATCGTGCCAAACACATTTTCTTCATAGTAAGATAACGGCTTTAGGTCTGACTCGCCGACCGCTTTTAAACCTGCAAAATGGATTACAGCCTCTGGCTGAAAACTGTCAAAAATCTCATCTAAACGGCCACTATCAAGAATGGTCGCATCATGATGCTCAAAATGACGATTAGAAAGACGCGCGACACGTGATAGCGCTTCTGGCGCAGCATTCGAAAAATTATCAATGACACATAACTCATGCTGTTGCTGCAAAAGCTGCAACAAGGTGTGAGAGCCGATATAACCTGCCCCGCCGGTGAGTAATATGCGCATAGCTGCCTTTCCTAGCGGTGTGACGTCGTCTCAGCTGTGTCTGACTTAGGCACTAAATTCACCGAAGCCAACGCCAGCGCCACCGCACTCCACATAAATATATTATTCCATTGACCAAAGAAGTCTGCAAAGCTGGCAATTGGCCAAAATAAGCCAAAGGGTACAACCCACGCCGTTGCTATTACCACATTTTCGCGGTTGCCCCAGCTTGCTCTAAAGCAGGTCCAGACAATCGACCACAGAAAAATAGTCCCTAAAACAAGCCCAACAATCCCTGTTTCAGCTGCCATCTGAATGTAGAAATTATGCGGATGAGGATGGCAGTCATAGGCTGCC
>CALEYP010000011.1 GCA_937924895.1 uncultured Alphaproteobacteria bacterium | reverse complement strand
TCTACATAGGTGTGGTGATGTACAAAGTGGTTGCTGTCCTCTTTCTATTTATTGCTTCGCCCAGTTTAGCTGACGCAATACTGAAGTCCTATCAGTTTGGAGAGTGCTTGGGCCACGAGACAATCTGTGATGATGAGTTCAACGAAATCATCATTTTGAGTGTTGATGATAGTGGCGCTATTGCAACAGATATTCAATTCAGCCACCCACATATTGTTGAGATATCACAAGGCAAGATGACACTTGATGGTAGTGGTTTTAATTCATCTCATTCAATCATTAACAATCTTGGCTATCAATTCACATTTCAAATTAATGGAAATGCAGATAGTGTGGTCGCCGAAAAAGTGATTATCAATTTGGGTGAAGAAGAACTCGCCTCAATTAAGCTTACGGCGATTGGCGCTGCTAAAGTTGATTAGATGAAGCAGTTTAAGCCAAAGGGCATTTCTAATATCCGCCTTGGCTTCCCGGGCATTGTTCTATCAAATCCCAGTAGGCACGGTTATACCTCTCTTGTGTCATGTAATTAGGTAGCTGAATTTTTATATCACTTTGAGGCCCAACAGTGAGTCCTAGAAATGCAACACCCATGCGCAATTCATCTTCTGTTTCAAATGTATGGTCGTAACGAATCTCTCTTAATCCTGTTTCCCCATAAATCTCAAACCATACGATATCATTGACGTAATCAGGTTGATAAACAGCTGACCGCCAATTCGCTTTATTCAGGTCGTAGCTTACGTAAATTCTTTGAATTGCGTGCGAGTAAAAGCCACCATCTATTTCATATGTTACTTTGCATCCGTCCACAGCAAGGTTATCAATACCTGGTTTCATAAAGCCATCATTGCCAAACAGCATAAACCCAAAAGCTTTACCAACTATCATTGAATTAGGACCGCTGTCGTCAATCATTGACGCATTTATCGGTTGTATACTGCATAGCGAAAACGCTAACAGTGCAGCAAAGTACGTACGAATTATCATAATTTAAATTTTAACATAGAACTCAGCAATGCCTCAAGTCCGTGTCCTTTACCATAGCCTTCACCTATGGTTTTCTTTGACCAGCCACCAATCTGGTCAATCATATCTGACGGGCAGTTCACTGCTCTTAGCCTATCACGCATTGAGTGCCTGAATGAGTGGATGACATAGTCACCTCCAGCCACTTGCTTGAGCCATTTGTTGAGTGCTGCACTGGCAGGTTTCATTCAATGTCTTCTGAAGTTCATCTCGGCATAAAAACATTATAAAATTGAACAGGCCTCCTCAAACGTAAGGCGATACCCTCGAGGGTGGAGTTTAGATGTATCACCATACCCTATGTTCATTAAAAAGTTTGAACGCCAAGATGTATCACCATAAAAGGTTTCGTCTATTTTGGCCTTGTTAAACCCGCTCATAGGACCACAATCAAGTCCAAGTGTTCGGGCGGCAGCGATTAAGAATCCAGCCTGAAGCCAGCTGTTCTCTATGGCAATTTCCTCAAGTTTAGCCTTATCCTGAAGTCGAAAGGCATCGGCATCCATATGCGGTGCTAATGTTTCCACATAGTCATAGAATTTTGTGTCATGCGCAATAATTGCGACAACAGGCGCGGATTCAATTTTTGGTTTGTTACCCTCTGCTGCGGCTTCAATCACCTTTTTCTTTTGCTCTTCACTAACAACAAAAGAAATCCGCATAGGGCAAAGATTTGAAGCTGAAGGCGCTATTTTGGCCATTTCATAAAGCTGATGAAGCACGCTTTCTTCAACAGGTTTATCCTTAAAAAAGCGGTGCGTACGCCCCTCTTCAAAAACTTGCTTTATCAATTGATCATTCGTCATGGTTTTTTCCTATTCGTTCTTTCGTTATCTTGCGTTTTGTAAGCCAGGTACTTCGATGATGAGTATTTCTGCTTCTGTTTCCGCACTTAGATTGACTTTGTCTTCATCGCTAATCGCCACACCATCACCTTTGCGGGCATGCAGGTCATTGACCGAAACTTCACCTTCTGCAACTAACAAATACGCCTTACCAGAAATAGGATGGGTCAGTTTATCACCTTTACTGATGCGCCCAGCAAAAATCCTAGCATTCTGATGAATGTGAAGGGGAGCATTGCCATCACCCGATACAAGCAATTGCAATTGATCTGTGACTGGTATTTTGGGGAATTCCGCAGCGTCCCATTTAGGGGCTACACCTTTTTCCTTTGGTTTAATCCAAATCTGATAAATATTAGTTTCTTCATCTTCTAAATTGTACTCAGAATGAAAAATACCTGTGCCAGCACTCATCACTTGAACATTACCTGCCGTGGTGCGGCCTTGATTGCCTTTGTTATCCTGATGCGTAATTGCACCTTTGCGAACATAGGTAATGATTTCCATATCCCTATGCGGGTGAGTATCAAAACCTGTTTTGGGTGCAATCCTGTCATCATTAATAACAAGCAGTTCACCATGACTGAGTTTTTGCGGGTCATAATAATTCGCAAAACTAAAATGATGTTTGGCGTTAAGCCATCCATGATCAGCTCCGCCGAGGCTTTCAAATGCATGATGTTTCAACATATTACTTCTCCTTCATGATAAAAATAGTAGGGATGGCCTTATTAACCATCCCCGATTCAAAAGTTCTAGCCACGCATTGGACTGGGCAGATAATTGTCAATTGGGTTAAAATTGATGTGTAAGCGGTTACCTGATCCGACCAAGGCAATGGCAATAGCAATCACAGTTAATGATGCTGGGAACTCCCAACCACCACCTTCTGATGAAAACAGCCAACCATTACCAATGTGAACAAATGTTGCGCCCAACAAAATTGGCACGGTCAGCGCAGAAGCAAGCCGTGTCTGAATTCCAAGAATAAGAGCCAGACCAGCCGCAAGTTCACCAAAAATTGTTAGATAAGCCACAATACTTGGCAGACCTAAGCTTGCAAAATACCCAACAGTTCCGGGTATCGTGAACACAAAAACTTTAAGCAATCCATGGGCGAGTAGGATCACTCCAAAATGAATACGCAATACGCTCAACCCCCAAGAAAGAGCAAATGAATTTGATGATGTGTTTGACATTAATATCTCCATTAGTGTGTTGACTAAAAGGGAAGATAATGTAATTAAATATTTTATAAATAGTGTATAATTTTAATATCAATAAATAATTAGTTTATAATATGTTTATCCATCAGTCCTTTCACGTTTTGCGCATGATTCTTCAAGAAGGCAGTTTTACCAAAGCTGGCCAAAAATTAGGGATGTCTGGCGCGGCCGTTGGTAAGCACGTCCAAATGATGGAAAGCAAATTGAACCTTCGTCTCTTCCACCGCACAACCAGAACAATCACGCCAACCGATGCTGCCTTAAAAATTAATGCAGCCGTTATTCAAAGCGAAGACCATCTTAATAATGTTCTTGAAGAACTTGGTGATGAACAATCCACCCCAAAGGGTCGTTTAAAGATTAATGTTCCGATGTCATATGGTGAATTATTTCTTGCAAAACCAATGGCAAAATTTGCAGCTGCCTATCCTGATGTCATTGTTGATGTCGATTTTGATGACAAACGTGTTCATTTGATTGAAGAGGGTTATGATTTGGTCATCAGGATTGGTGCGCTTGAAGATTCGGGACTCATTGCAAAACGCATTTCAGATTTTCCAATTTTGATGTGCGCGTCGCCAAAACTTATTCAAACATTAGGAAACCCTAAAACGCCTAAAGACCTCTCAAACTGGCCGCTGATTTGTTATTCAAACGCGGCAAACCCATCGCTCTGGTCTTATAGGAATTCTCAAGATAAAAGTGGTTCTGTAACCCTCCACCCTACGCTATATGCCAATAACGCGAGCATGATGAAAGAAGCTTGCCTAGAAGGTGTCGGTGCCGCGCTCTTACCAAAATTTAGCTGTGAAACAGAGATTAAAGATAAAAGTTTAATTCAAATTCTGCCCAAATATAAAACCGCTCCTGAACGCGGGGTCTATGTTATTTACCCTGACAAGAAATTTATGCCATTAAAAGTTCGGAAATTCATCGATATGCTTCAGAGCGAATAAAAAAGTGCCCATGCTGATCTTACAACCGTTGGACTAAAATCGGTGGTTGCGGGGGCA
>CALEYP010000010.1 GCA_937924895.1 uncultured Alphaproteobacteria bacterium | reverse complement strand
GGCGTTTTGGGAGATCTCTCAATAAGACGCTATCTTTTATGACACTCGCGGCACAGCCGCCTTATCAGATGATATCGCATTTTTAATTCTTTCAGATTATAATTCAGGAAGCTTGAGGATGGCTGAAGATGGGAGCCACATAACTATCATGTGAATTCCCAACGCCAAACTCATACCCGCATCACATTCCCATTGCGAAAAGAACCTTCCCATGTCCTAGTAGAGGTAGATAGCTATGAGGGAGGTTGTTATGGGTCAGCTAGCGGGTAAAATTGCGATCGTCACAGGCGGGGCAAAGGGTATTGGCGCTGCTATTGTTACACGTTACTTGGAAGAAGGTGCACAGCTCGTCATTGCCGATATTGATAAAGAGGCCGGGCAGGCATTGGCAACTTCGTGCGGGGCCAATGCCATTTATGCGCCCTTGGATATTACGAACCAATCGTCGATAGACTCCGTTATCTCTGCCACGCATGCCGCTTTCGGCCCGCCCTCTATCCTGGTCAATAATGCCGCGCTCTTTACACTTGCCCCGATCACAGAGATTACAAGAGAAGATTATGCCCGTGTGTTTGCGGTCAATGTCGAAGGCCTCCTTTTCATGATGCAGGCCGTGGCCAATGACATGATTGCCACAGGGACACGCGGCGCCATTATCAATATGGCCTCACAAGCAGGACGGCGGGGCGAAGCGTTGGTTGGAGCCTATTGTGCTACGAAGGCGGCGGTCATCAGCCTCACGCAATCAGCTGGCTTGGGTCTTATCTCTCATGGCATTAATGTGAATGCTATTTCACCTGGCGTGGTGGATACCGATATGTGGGAAGAGGTGGATGCCCTGTTTGCGAAATATGAAAACCTCGCTATCGGCCAAAAGAAAGAGCGCGTAGGCCGCGCTGTGCCCTATGGCCGGATGGGGCGGCCAGAGGATTTAACAGGGGCGGCTGTCTTTCTTGCCTCTGATGATGCTGATTATATTGTGGCTCAGACTCTAAATGTGGATGGCGGTAACTGGATGAGCTAACGCACATATATTGAAAAAGCCTATCCTAATTTAGCAAAATAATATCAGTATGTGGGCGATTCGCATAAATTCCAAAAAATATGGCAAAATTCTATAGGTCATGCCGTTTGGTTGACGGCATGGCTGACTCCATCGTTATGCAAAAATTTTCAAAAAATTGGCTAAATGATTGGAAAATTTGCATATAGTGATTAAAAACGCCTATTTAATTACAATTGACCGGAAAATATATTATCATTCTATGTGGTGAAACATAGTATGTTTTGTCAAAAAAATATATATCAATAGCAAAATGCTATTGGCAGGTTTATCTGCTGTGCCTTTACCGTGGTATCACTACTCTAAAGTTGTGAATTCTTGGGAGGAATGACATGAAAACTTTACGTAACGTAGCACTAGGTATGACGCTTGCCGTCGCTGGTGCATCAGTCGCGTCAGCTACAGAGTTGACAATTGCGATTGTGAATAATGGTCACATGATCAACATGCAGAAAGTGGCAGAAGCCTATACTGCAGAAACAGGTGTTGAGCTTAACTGGGTATCACTTGAAGAAGGTGTACTTCGTGAGCAGGTAACATCAGACACAGCCACAGGTGGCGGTCAGTACGACATCATCAATATCGGTATGCAAGAAGCACCAATTTGGGGCGCAGCTGGCTGGATTGAGCCACTAAACTTCGGTGCCGCTTATGACATTGACGATATGCTACCAGCAATGCGCAATGGCTTGTCACACAACGGTACATTGTATGCTGCACCATTCTATGGTGAATCATCAATGGTTATGTACCGCAAGGACCTAACAGATGCAGCTGGCGTTTCAGTTCGCAACAATGATTCATGGTCAAACATCAAAGCAGCCGCTGCTGCTATCCACAACCCAGATGCTGGTGTCTATGGCGCATGTTTGCGTGGTAAGCCAGGCTGGGGTGACAACATGGCGTTCATCACAACTGTTGTGAACTCATTTGGTGGTGCATGGTTCGATAAGGACATGCGTCCAACAATTGACTCAGTTCAGTGGCACGATGCCATCAACTTCTACGTAGACCTATTGGGTAACTATGGCCCTCCAGGTTCAGAAGGTAACTCATTCAACGAAATTCTAGCGCTTTACAACGAAGGCAAGTGCGGCATGTGGATTGACGCCACAATTGCAGCATCTTTCTTGACAGTTGATGGCGTTGCTTACGCACAGTCACCAAACGCTGGTAACCCAGTTGGTGCAAACTGGTTGTGGGCATGGGCAATGGCTGTACCTGCAGGTTCACCAAATGCTGAAGAATCAAAGAAGTTCATCGAATGGGCGACTTCAAAAGAGTACATCAAAGCTGTTGCTGACCACCCAGAATTCGGTTGGGGTTCAGTACCAACAGGCACACGTGCTTCAACATATGCCTATCCTGAGTTCCAGGCAGCTGCTGGCTTTGCCGCTGCTGAAATGGCTGCGATTGAATCAGCTGCTCCAGGTGCAACTGACCTGAAGCCATATGTTGGTGTTCAGTTCGCTGCTATCCCTGAGTTCCCAGAAGTGGGTTCAGCTGTTGCACAAGAAATGGCTGCGGCTCTTTCAGGTGCGAAGTCAGTAGCAGATGCACTTGCTGCATCACAAGCTGCTGCTGAAGCTATTATGTCTGAAGCAGGTTACTTCTAAGGATTATCCTCCGAAGACGGCAGAGGCCCAGCCCCCTAAGCTGGGCCTCTTGCTCCTCTGCCTCGACTTGTTACAGAGACAGAGTTTCATTTTTTTAAAACATTTAGTTTTCATTTTACGCTAGGGCCTTCTCTATTGTTTGGCCTTATTGATCGGACCGTAAGAGGCTAGGTATGAATAACCGCACAATCGCACGCCTACTTCAGACGCCAGCTGTTTTATTATTGCTCGTCTGGATGCTTGTGCCGCTTGGTTTAACGCTATATTTCTCGTTTTTGCGCTATGTGCTAAATAGCCTGCGCAAGCCAGAATGGACAGTGCCGCAGCTCAGCAATTGGCGAGGGTTCGGCAACTATGAATATGTGCTCTATAAGTCAAAAGACTTTTGGTTTGCGATCCAAAACAGCCTCCTGATTGTCGGCAGTATCCTTGTCATTACGGTGGTGCTTGGTCTTGCGATCGCTATTCTCGTCAACCGGTCATTTCCTGGTCGCGGCATTGTGCGTGTCTTGCTCATCTCACCATTTTTTGTGATGCCAGCTGTGAATGCCGTGCTTTGGATTAATATGATTCTTGACCCTGTTCTGGGCCTGAATGGTCTTGCAATTGAAGGTCTGAATCATCTTGTCGCTGGTTTAAAGGATTTCCCAATCTTGGGACATTTCTTCGCACTCTGGCCAGAGCTTGAACCGATTTCATTCCGTGCCACACAAACCTCAGCCTATGCTGTTATCATGATGGTGGCATGGCAATGGACACCTTTTGCCGTGCTTATCTTCATGACCTCATTACAGTCAGAAGACCAGCAACAAAAAGAAGCCGCCTTGCTGGATGGGGCAAGTGCTTGGGCACAATTTGTATATTTGACAATACCGCATCTGGCACGCCCGATAGCGATTGTGGTTATGATTCAGTCTATTTTCCACCTGTCATTATATGCTGAAATTGAAATCGTCAGCCGCGGGAACGGGAATAAAAACCTGCCTTATTTGATTGGGGAATTCACCTCAAATAATATTGGTGCCGCCAGTGCAACAGGTATTTTCGCGGTGATTTTAGCAAATATTGTAGCCATCTTCTTGCTCCGCATGGTGGGCAAGAATTTGGTGGATTAGAGGAGAGGCAGATGGCAGCTATTGGTAGTCGTTCAAAGCTTGGTGATATTCTGTGGCCCGTTGTTGCTTGGACAGTGGCGTTGATCTTCTTTTTTCCTATCTTTTGGATGGTGTTTACTAGCTTCAAAACAGATGCAGATGCGGTAAAGCCTGAATTTCTCTTTTTCTTTACGCCGACATTAGAGAACTACCTCAATATGACTGAGAATTATGACTATTGGCGCTTTGCGATCAATTCAGTCATTACGGCAAGCTTTGCGACAATCTTTGCGTTAGCTGTTGGGGTGCCTGCGGCCTATGCTATGGCATTTAACCCCACCAAGCGAACCAAAGATGTGCTAGTGTGGATGCTATCGACCAAGATGTTGCCAGCGGCGGCTGTGCTCTATCCTATGACCTATCTCACGAAGAATTTCCTCAATATTTTTGACACGCATTTCCTCGTGATTTTAGTCCTTTGCTTAATCAATTTGCCCATCGTGATTTGGATGCTCTTTACCTATTTTAAAGAGATCCCAAAAGAGATTATTGAAGCAGGGCAAATGGATGGTGTTAACACTTGGGGTGAGATCAAGGATATTCTACTGCCTTTGGCGTGGGGTGGACTTGCCTCGACAGCTTTGCTTTGTTTCATTTTTTGTTGGAATGAGGCCTATTGGACAGTGCGCCTGACAACAACAGAAGCCGCGACCCTATCCAAGTTGATTGAAGGGAACAGAGCACCTGAAGGGTTGTTCTTTGGGCGTCTATCGGCTGTGTCCACAGCTGCTGTTGGCCCGATCGTAGTGCTCGGCTGGTTCTGTCAGAAGCAGCTTGTACAAGGTCTGACCTTTGGTGCGGTGAAGTAACGATGTCTGTTATCGAACCAGAAATTGAAATGGTAGATCGGACCACGCGTTCGATCCGCTATCTCGAACATGGTTGGCCGTCAGACCTTTGCCGGTGGCACGCGCATGAGGAATATGAATTGCACCTCATCACAGAGACCACAGGAAAAGCCTTTATAGGTGACTATATTGGTGAGTTTCGTGCTGGTGACCTATTTATGACAGGCCCAAATGTGCCTCATAATTGGATTTCCGATGAGCATGTAAGCAAACAAGTTGATATCAGAGACATGCTTGTTCAATTTTCCCATGGTAGCGTTACAAAATTAACTGAAGCGTTTCCTGAATTTTCCAAAGTGCTTGATATGTTGTATTTGGCACGAATGGGGATCAAGTTTGAAGGGTTCAACCCGACCTTTGCACGCGGTCACCTTGAGGCTATTCGCGATAATAAGGGCGTAGAGCGTATTTTAGCCTTTGTGCGTTTCCTTGTCAGGTTGCACGAGCATGCGGAAAAGAAAACACTGTCAAGCATGCAGGTGACCCAAGTTGATTCTGGCAGCAAACATGCACGTATAGGCCTGGTGATTGACCATATCATCCAAAATTACAGAGATGAAATCTCTCAGACAGAGGCCGCTGACAAAGCTGGCATGGCTCAATCAAGTTTTAGCCGTAATTTTAAGTCTGTTACAGGCCATAATTTTGTAGATTTTATCACACGTGTCAGAGTTGGGCAGGCTTGTTCCATGCTCTATGGCACAGACGAGCAAGTGACAACCATTTGCTATAAATCCGGGTTTCAAAATTTGGCGAATTTTAATCGTCAATTCCGCAAATTAAAGGGAATGACCCCCTCTGAATATCGCCGGCTTGCAAGAGAAGAGCTAGTAGATGGGGAAGATGCGTTATGATGGATGGACATACTAAACCTGAAATTCAAGCTTCAACCTATGACCGTGCGGCATGCCAAATCGGTGTTGTGCATCTAGGTTTCGGTGCCTTTCACCGTGCACATCAGGCCGTCTATTTAGATGCTTATATGCAGCAAACGGGAGATCTACGTTGGGGCATTGCGGCTGTGAATTTGCGTGCCTCAGAGAGTGAGGCTTTTGCCTCAACCGCAGCTGAGATTGCTGATTTTGGTGGCTATTATATGAAAGCCATTTCGCCAAAGAATGACGAAGTTGTCTCTCAGATCAGAGCGCATATTTCCTTTGCAGATTGGGCAAAAGAGACATCAGCCGCGCAATCGTTATTGTCGCTAGACACTGTTTCATTAGTCACTATCACAGTCACAGAAAGTGGGTATTATTGCGACCCGCAAGGAAATCTTGACCTGTCTCATCCTGTGATTGCGGCAGAATTATCAGGTACATCACAAGAGACAATTTATGCCTATTTGCGCGCGGCCTTAACGCAACGACAGGCTGAATTGGGCCAGCCTATCACTATCGCTTGCTGTGATAATATCCGTCAAAACGGTAAAATGCTGGAACGAAATCTTCACGCCTATCTAATGGCAGCGGGGGATGAGGCGCTTGCACAATGGGTGGTTGATAATGCGGCATTCCCTTGTTCAATGGTTGATAGAATTACCCCACGCAGCCCAAAATCTTTGGCAGTAGAATTATCCGATTTGCTAAATAGCGCAGTGGTGTCCCCAATCCTTTGTGAGGATTATTTACAATGGGTTCTATCTGATAAAGCTGCGGCTGACATGCCTGACTTAGCAAAGGTAGGCGTTACAGTAACAGCTGATGTCGACCCTTTTGAAGAAACCAAAATCAGGGTGCTGAATGGCGGTCATACCGCCCTTGCCTATCTGGCAGCTTTAGAGGGGCTAACAACATTTGATGAGGCGATGCGCCATCCTGAGTTGCGGTCTCACTTTGATAAGTTTGAACAAGAAGAAGTTTTGCCTGCTCTTACGCTAGAACTGCCATTTGATAAGGATAGTTATCAAGATAAGACGGCGCAGCGTTTTAGTAACCAAGCGATTGGTGATACGGTAGCGCGTATTTGCGCCGATGGGATGGCAAAATTCCCAATTTTCATTCGCCCAACATTAGAAGGGTGTTTTGCACAAGGCATCGTCCCCCATCATGCAATACGGTCTATTGCTAGCTGGTATGTGTTTGCCAGACATGTGGCAGCGGGACATATCTCATTTACCTATATTGAGCCGAGCTGGGATGAACTTCAGGCGATGCTTGGCACTACTGCATTTCATCACTCAGAGCAATTATGGGGCACAATCCCCTCTGCCTATCCTGACTTTATCACTTTGCTACAGCAAGAAATTGCCCATTTGGAGGAAAAATGGCCAGTCTAACTTTACGAAATGTTCGCAAGCGCTATGAAGCAGCTGAAGTTATCCATGGTGTCGATCTAGATATTGAAGATGGTGAATTTGTTGTATTTGTCGGCCCATCTGGGTGCGGTAAGTCAACTTTGCTGCGTATGATCGCCGGTCTTGAAGAGATTTCAGATGGTTCAGTCAGCATTGGCGAGACTGAGGTGAACGAGGTTGCAGCCTCAAAGCGTGGTGTGGCTATGGTGTTCCAAACCTATGCCCTTTATCCGCATATGACAGTCTATAAGAATATGGCGTTCGGTTTGAAACAAGCCAAAACACCAGCAGATGAAATTGATCGCCGTGTGCGGGCAGCTGCTGATATTTTGCAAATTACCGATTATCTCGATCGCAGCCCACGCCATCTATCAGGTGGTCAACGCCAGCGTGTTGCCATTGGCCGCGCGATTGTCAGAGACCCCAAGGTGTTCTTATTTGATGAGCCGCTCTCTAATCTCGATGCAGCATTACGTGTGCAGACGCGCCTTGAAATTGCACGACTTCATGAACGTTTGAAGACAACCATGATCTATGTGACGCATGACCAGGTCGAAGCTATGACTTTGGCTGATAAAATCGTGGTGTTGCGTGACGGCGTCATTGAACAGGTCGGCAGTCCGATTGCTTTGTATGAAAAGCCACAAAACGCCTTTGTTGCGCAATTTATCGGCAGCCCAAAGATGAATTTCTTTGCCGCAAGTGACTTGTCAAAAAAGGCAGCGAAGGTCTTAAAGACTGACCTAACAGATGATATGCAGATTGGTTTGCGCCCTGAGCATATGCAAGTCTGCAAAGCCGCAGATGCGGTTGTCACGGGGACTCTGGAATTAGTTGAAAATCTAGGCGAAGTGGCATTGGTACATTTAATTACAGATACAGGTGCCTCCTTCATTGCGAAAACAGAAAAGCCGCCAAAAGAAGCGAAGGGAGAGGCTATCTCATTCACCATCGCACCTGAGCTCGCCCACTATTTCGATAAAGATAGCGGTCAGCGTCTAGAAGGGTAAGAAACAAAATCTTGGCCAACGCTCCAGATAATAGCATCAAACGCCAGGTTTAGGCTGGCGTGGATGCTATTTGTCGGGGCAAGTGGCTGGGATAGTTGCGAGCATATGTTTTGGCCACCATGGCTTATGGGGGCTGTGGACCTTTCATAGTCGCCAAGTTGTCGTTCAACTCTCTTCATTAGTTGATAGTCTTTTCCGAGACGCGTTGTCTGCATTTTATTTTTTATTTGCAGCACGCAGTGATATGCGTATTACTCACAAGCCTAACAAGAGGGCAAGCCACCAATGATAAGCTGGCTAATCCCATTAGATTGGCAGTGATAGGAGCATTATGATGTAAGGCTCTTAGGCAACATAGGTGAGGCGCCGCGGCATAGTGATGATATCTTCCCCAATGACAGCTCAAAGAGCGAGCCTTTATCTCATAGCAGGCGGCGCCATGTGGGGGCTCTATTGGCTGCCTTTATTGTATTTACAACAGGCTGGATTGCCAGGTGCCTGGGCCGGAATCGCGCTTTATGTGGGATGTTTGGTGGTTCTGTTGCCAGTGGCCTGGCATTATCGCACGACCTTTACCACTCATTGGCGCTTATTACTATTTAGCGGAATGCTGACCGGTTGTGCTTTTTCGCTTTATACAACCAGCTTCTCCTATACCGATGTCATCCGCGCCATCTTACTATTTTACCTAACGCCCGTTTGGGGCACACTTATTGGTCTTGCCTTTTTAAGAGAACGTCTCACAGCGGCACGCCTTGGGGTATTAATCTTAGCATTCTTAGGTCTCTATGTCATTTTAGGGAATGATACGGGATGGCCCCTGCCTCGCAACCTAGGAGATGTGTTAGCGCTGTTATCAGGTATATTTTGGGCGGCAGGTTCCTTTGGTATCCTGCAGGCGCAACGAGTTCCCGTTTGGCCTCAGATTATCAGTTTTTTAGCAGGTAGCCTCATCATTTCCATATTGTCATCTTGGTTAATTGGGGATTGGCCTGTTTTAACGTTCACACCAGCGCAGCTTACCCATATCGGGCTATTTCTAGCAGTCTTTATCGGCTTGGCGCTTCCGATGTTCTGGCTCACTCTGGCACCGGCTCGCGTTTTAACGCCGGCGCGGGTTGGCATATTATTAATGAGCGAAGTTGTAATCGGTGCTGTGTCAGCCCTGTTATTATCAGGCCAGCCATTTGGGATGCCAGAGCTCATCGGTACAATTTTGATCATTCTTGCTGCGCTTGTGGAAGTGAAAGGGGCAGGGCATGCGCCTGCCGTCCCAGACACAAACTAGGTTCATCCCCTCTATTCATAGAAAAGAGCGGAGGTGACGCTTCCATCATGCTTGTATTCGGTCTCAGAATATGGGCGCCCTTAAAACTATCCTGATATGATAGACGCGGGTTAATTCACCTGTTCATGAAAGGGTTGAAAGAATGACAAAAGCGCCGAATATCGTTCTGATCATGGCCGATCAGCTTGCCCCACAATTCACAGGTGCCTATGGCCATCCAGTGGTGAAGACCCCGCATATGGATGCGCTGGCAGCAAGAGGGATGCGATTTGACTCAGCCTATTGTAATTCGCCCCTATGTGCGCCGTCTCGCTTTAGTTTTATGGCAGGCCAGCTAGTCACAAGCATTGCGTCATATGATAATGCCAGTGAGTTTCCCTCATCAGTGCCAACTTTTGCGCATTATTTGCGTCAGATGGGATATCGCACCTCTTTGTCTGGCAAAATGCATTTTGTAGGGCCAGACCAGCTGCATGGCTTTGAAGAACGTGTGACCACAGATGTCTATCCGTCTGATTTTGCCTGGACGCCAGATTGGGAAGCGCCAGATGAGCGTATCGATAAATGGTATCATAATATGGATTCGGTGAAGGAAGCCGGTGTTGCCGCGACAACCTTCCAGCTCGAATTTGACGAAGAAGTTGCCTTTTTCGCGCGCCGAAAATTAATGGATTATGCCTGTCATAGCGCAATGCCCTTCTGTTTGGTGGCAAGCTTTATCCACCCACATGACCCCTATGTAGCGCGTCCTGAATTTTGGAACCTTTATGATGAGGCTGATATTGATATGCCAGCTCATGTTATGTCCTATGACGAGCAGGATGATTTTTCAAAGCGGCTCATGGATGGGATGGAAGCCACGACCAAGCCTGCGACCGATGAAGAAATTCGCAATGCGCGTCATGCTTACTATGCCAATGTCTCTTATTTTGATTCAAAAATTGGCGAGCTTGTGCGCACGATCGAAGAGATTGGCGAGCTTGATAATACCATCTTTATTATTACCGCGGACCATGGGGATATGTTGGGTGAACGCGGCCTCTGGTATAAGATGAATTTCTTTGAACATTCTGGCCGTGTGCCTTTGATTATGGCAGGCCCTGGCATTGCCACGGGCACACAAGATACCCCTTGTTCGCTGGTTGATATCTTGCCAACTATGGTTGATATCGCTGCGAGCACTGGCACGCCGAAACCTGTCTATGGTCAGCCTATTGATGGGCGGTCGCTGATGGATATGGCACGCACAGGTGAGGGTGATGGTGGTGATGCTATCGGCGAATATTGCGCAGAGATGACAGGTCATCCTGTTTATATGATCAGACGCGGCGGTTATAAATATATTCACTGTGATGTTGATGCGCCGCTCTTATTTAATATCGCAGCAGACCCAGCAGAATTGACCAACCTCGCTGACGACCCTGACCATGCTGACTTGGCCCGCGCCTTTGCTGATGAGGTCGCCGCCCGTTGGGATAGTGAGACTATTCGGGCAGATGTCATTGCCAAACAAAAGCAACGCCGTGCTGTGTTTGAAGCGATGCAATCAGGCAAAAGAGTGGATTGGGATTATAATCCGCCGCGTGATGCCGCGAATGAATATGTGCGCAATCATATGGATTGGACGGTGGCCGCTGAGCTCACACGCTTCCCGCCTTTGAAAAGATAGCGTGATTGCTGAACGCATGTCACTATTTGATAGGTTACGTAGAACATAAAAAAGGCCTCCGAAGAGGCCTTTTTCTAAATCATCTCATCTTAGAAGTGAGCGGAATTTGTCGTGCCAGGCTTTTGAATTGGCGGGGCAAATTTCGTCAAATCAATGCCTTTCACAGCATCTCTGTATTCTTCGATTGAGGGGGTGCGTCCCAGAATTGCTGAAAGCACCACAACAGGTGTTGACGCGAGGAGAGATTCACCTTTTTTCTCATCTGAATCCTCTACCACACGGCCCTTAAAGAGGCGTGTTGATGTTGCCATCACCGTATCACCCTTGGCGGCCTTTTCCTGGTTACCCATACAGAGGTTACAACCGGGACGCTCAAGATACAGGATATTTTCATATTCTGTACGTGACTCATTTTTTGGCGCTGAATCATCAAATTCAAAGCCGGAATATTTCTGAAGAATATCCCAGTCGCCTTCGGCTTTCAGCTCATCAATGATGTTGTAAGTTGGCGCTGCCACAACAAGCGGAGCTTTGAATGACACATCACCTTCTTTTTCTTCAAGGTTACGTAGCATCTGTGCCACGATTTTCACATCGCCCTTATGAACCATACAAGAGCCCACAAAGCCAAGATCTACTTTCTTATCAGCCATATAGAATGAGATAGGACGGATCGTGTCATGTGTATAACGCTTTGAGACATCCGCATTATTCACATCTGGGTCTGCGATCATAGGCTCGTTAATCTCATCAAGATCAACAACAACCTCAGCGAAATATTGAGCATTCTCATCTGGGCGTAAGGCTGGCTTTTCCCCAGATTTAATTTGCGCAATCCGTGCTTCTGCTAAATCGATGAGGCCTTGCAACATGTGGTTATCATTATCCATGCCCTTATCGATCATGATCTGGATACGGCTTTTGGCGATTTCCAATGATTCAATCAAAGTGGCATCTTCTGAAATACAGATAGAGGCTTTCGCCTTCATCTCTGCTGTCCAGTCCGTAAAGGTAAAGGCTTGGTCAGCAAGCAAGGTGCCGATATGCACTTCAATGACACGGCCTTGGAAGACGTTATCACCAAATTGCTTTAGCATCTGAGCCTGTGTGGCATGCACCACATCACGGAAGTCCATATGCTCGCCCATCTGGCCTTTAAATGTCACCTTCACAGATTCAGGGATTGGCATCGTGGCCTCGCCTGTCGCAAGTGCCAGCGCCACTGTCCCAGAGTCAGCACCAAAGGCCACGCCTTTTGACATTCTTGTATGAGAGTCACCGCCAATGATGATGGCTTGGTCATCAACAGTAATATCGTTGAGAACCTTGTGAATCACATCTGTCATAGAATGATAGACGTCTTTCGGGTCACGCGCGGTGATAAGGCCAAATTTATGCATGAACTTCATCAAGCGTGGTGTATTTTCTTGGGCCTTGAAATCCCAAACAGATGCTGTGTGACAACCAGATTGATAGGCACCATCAACAGTCGGCGAAATAATTGTCGCGGCCATTGATTCCAATTCCTGTGCCGTCATCAAGCCCGTGGTATCTTGCGAGCCCACAATATTCACTTTCACACGCACATCAGAGCCTGCATGCAAAATCTTGCCAGGTGCCACACCAACAGCATTCTTGTTGAAGATCTTTTCAACCGCCGTCAGGCCTTGGCCTTCATGAAAGATTTCCTTAGATGGGGCAAAGGCTGATTTCAGCTCAATCCCTAATGTCTCAGCGGCAAAGTTCTGAAGCTTCTTACCAAAGACGATGGCGTATGATCCGCCAGCTTTGATGAATTCTACTTTTTGCGGCGTGAAGGAATCAGAGATATCAACAAGCTCTTCTTCTTCTGATTCATCATATAATTTGCCTTTTTTGGTATCGATGGTCAGTACAGTCCCTGTATCAACAGAATATTTCTGAACCAAAACAGGGTTGCCATCATTGTTCAAAATTGGGTTGCCATTATCATCAAGCTTTTTCACCCAGTTCTTCAGATCGACACCGATACCACCTGTCACCCCCACTGTCGTAAGGAAGATAGGAGAGATACCGTTTGTGCCCGCAACGATAGGGGCGATATTTACAAATGGTACATAAGGGCTGGCTTGTTTGCCTGTCCACAGAGCCACATTATTAACCCCTGACATGCGTGATGAGCCAACACCCATTGTGCCTTTTTCAGCAACCATCATCACGCGCTTATCAGGATGCTGGGCTTGTAACTTGCGGATCTCAGCTTGGGCTTGTTCGGTGATCATGCATTTCCCATGCAATTCCCGGTCAGAGCGCGAATGCGCTTGGTTGCCTGGTGAGAGCAAGTCAGTTGAGATATCACCTTCTGCCGCGACATAAGTGACGATTTTCACTTTTTCTTCAATGTCCGGTAGCTTGGTGAAGAACTCAGCCTTGGCATAGCTTTCAATGATATCTTTCGCAATCGCATTGCCAGCCTCATAGGCAGCTTTCAATCTGTCTGTATCAGCTTCGTAGAGGAAGACTTGTGTCTTTAAGACTTCGGCTGCTGGCTTCGCAATGGCTTCATCTTCGCCCAAGGCAAGGTCTAGCAGCACTTCAATAGAGGGGCCACCTTTCATATGTGACAATAATTCAAACGCAAAGTCAGGCTGGATTTCTGGGACAGAGGCGTCACCCAAAATGATCTTCTTAAGGAAGGCCGCTTTGACACCTGCGGCGCTGGTTGTGCCTGGCAGAGTGTTATAGATGAAGAAGTGAAGGCAATCAGCACGATGCTCACTTTCGGCATTTTCAATATGCGCAATAAGTGCTGATACAAGATCGCCATCATCAATCGGCTTTGGCTTTAGATCTTGTGTTTTACGTGTTTCAATGTCTTCTAGATAAGCGGCATATAAATCCATGATTATCCCCCAAGGTATTAGTCGCCCCAGTCTCTTACACAGTGCTGGTTAGCCAGTCGCATAAGACACCCTACTGAATTTGACGAGCCCATGACGGCCCTGAAATACGGGCGCGGCCTCTGTCAATTTTATGTGCCTTGATTGCGGTGGGTAAAGGTAACCAAGCTGCACCATTTCAAAACGGGCTTACGGCGTGCAAGCCAATCTGTGAAATTGGCGAAATCATATCAGAATTGGTGGATTTTATCCAGCAATATTTCGTAGCGACTATTTCTTGGTTTTGGCCGTCATGGTCCTAGTTTTGGCGTGCCCACCAAGTCTTCGCTAGGGGTGCGCCTTTCACAAATGCATTGGCGCCAATCTCATCTTGGATACGCAAACATTCATTCCATTTTACCATGCGTTCTGAGCGTTGGAACGAGCCAACTTTGAGCTGTCCCCCGCCAAGCCCAACAGATAAATGGCTGATAGATGCATCCTCTGTTTCGCCAGACCGCGCAGAGATGATTGTTCCCCATCCAGCCTCTTGGGCGGTTTGGAAAGTGCTTAACGCTTCGGTCACGGTGCCGATTTGATTGACTTTAATCAGGACGGCATTGGCCGCTTTGTCGTGCAACGCATCTTTGACAAGGGCGTCATTTGTCACAAAATAATCATCGCCGATGATTTGTACATTTTGGCCATAGGCTTCGGTAAAGGCAATCATGCCCTCCTTGTCATCTTCAGCCAGCGGGTCTTCAATTGACGCGATAGGGTATCGGTCTAGCCAGCTGCCTAAGAGGTCAATTAGCTGGTCTGAGGTGAGGGTACGATTCTCAAGTGCCAATTGATATGTGCCTTTTGAACCAAATTCAGAAGCAGCGATATCGAGTGAAATCACAACATTCTTGCCAGGTGTTTCCCCGGCCAGTGATATGGCTTCGGTCAATGTCTCAAGGGCTTCTTCATTACTATCAAATTGTGGCCACCAGCCCCCTTCATCAGCAATGCCGGCTCGTTTACCGCGCCGTGCCATAATATCACCGGCGGCAAAATATACCTCCCTCGTAATGCTCATCACCTCTTCGAAATCAGACGCACCTGGTACCATCACCATAAAATCTTGAATATCAACGCGGCGGCCAGCATGGGCCCCGCCACCAAAAATCTGAATCTCTGGCAAAGGAAGAGAGGGTGTTGTGTTGAAAGAAGAGGCGATATAACGCCAGAGCGATTGCCCAGTAGCTGCAGCGCCGGCGTGAAGGGCGGCTAGTGATGTCGCAACCAAGGCATTTCCGCCCATCATATCTTTCAAAGGACTATCATCAAGGGCGAGTAATGCGCCGTCAATGGCGGCTTGATCGGTGGCATCTTGGCCACGCAAGGCGGCTGCGATAGGGCCGTTAATATGGGCGCAGGCTTGTGTGACATCTTTGCCGCCAACAGAAGTGCCACCATCTCGTAATTCAAGCGCCTCTCTTGTGCCACGTGAGGCACCGGATGGGGCAATGGCGCGCCCCTTTTTGCCATCAGCCAATGTAATTTCGGTTTCAACTGTTGGCACGCCTCGTGAATCCCAAACACGGCGGCCAATAACAGATGTAATTTCACTCATGATATGTCCTTTTCTTCAATCAGATGAAGAAGTTCTGATAATGATGTTGGTGCGGCCTCAATAAGATGAATCGATAAGGCTCTAATTCTGGCGCGGTTCTCTTCGGTAAGATATTCAACCGGTGATTTACCATCAATTCGTGCCAATAATAATAAGGGCAGCAGTCGCGTAAAACGAGCCTCTAAGGCAGCGGGGTCTTCCCATGTGACAGCGGGCCGATAGGCGTCCCAAAAAGCGGTGCAATAGCTGAGATAAGATGAAGTATGTGTCTGGACATGCAGGGCCTTCAATACAAAATGATTGAGGCAAAAGGCAATGTCAAAACACGGATCGCCCATAGTGGCGCATTCAGCATCCAAAATATATGGATGGTCCTGTGTCATTAGAATATTTTTGGGGCTCACATCACCATGGATGAGGACAGATTGCGCTTCATAGAGCGATGATGCCACCTCATGAAGGAGAGGGGCCAGAGCGGAATATTGCGTCGCGGTATAAACGAGATAAGGCTCAATCCGGATTTTGTAGAAATCATCAGAATTGTGAAAAGGGCCGCTATCAAAGGAAGGGCTGGTCGATGTCTGATGAATATTACCAAGTAGCCGTCCGATTGCCACCGCATCTTGTGTTTGCCCGCGCCCTTCCAATAGCTCTGTTTTTAAAAGGCGAATATCACTACCTTCTAAAAAACTCATCACAAATCCATTTTGTGTGGCAGAGTGACCATAAAGATGTAGAGAGGCTTCAGGGGTTAACTCTGAGACGAATTTGAGCCATTGATATTCCGCAAAATTCCGCTCAACAGGTGCAAACCAATCTGCTGCGACACGCAATTTTGGGAGTGCGAATTTAACGCAATAGGTCTCTGTCCCTGTTGTGACTTTCGCAATATCACTGGCCACACCGCCTGTTAACGCTGTTGCTGTAATGACGCTACCTGTTGCGATGAGTCCAAGCTCCTCTAATAAAGCCTGGCATCTTGATGTTAGCTCATCTGCCATATCGCCCCCCCTTCTGCCCCAGATTATAAGGCAGCCTTTTGGGAGCAAGCAATATAGAAAGAGGGGTTAGCTTTGTGCCGCGAGTGATTTCTTTGGATCATAAAAGGGTTTTGGTACAATCTCGCATTGCCGCTGGCCATCATCGCTCTCCAAATGGGCTGTTGTGCCAATCGCACTGTGAGAGGCATCAACCAAAGCCAGCGCGATGTTTTTTTCGAGCCGTGGCGAATAAACAGCAGATGTCACCTTGCCAATGATTGCGCCCTCTTTCAGCACAGGCCAGAAATAATCATTTGACCCTGTAATGGGAGGCCCATCAAAAATCATTCCCACTTGTAGACGTGTTGGTCCGGCAGCCTTTAGTGCTTTTAGCGCGTCTTTGCCTATGAAATCGGCATCCATATCCAAATCCACAAGCCGGTCCATCCCAAGCTCAAACGGATTTTCAGCAAGAGTCATATCAGCTTGATAAGAGAGCATTGCCGCTTCAATGCGCCGAATAGACGAGGTGTGACCTGGCTTTAGTCCCTCCTCTTCGCCACAGGACATGATATAGTCAAACAGGGCTGTGCCTTTGCTGCCATCAGTTAGAAATATTTCATAGCCTAATTCACTTGACCAGCCTGTACGCGAAATGATGAGCGGGATGCCTTCCCATTCAACAGTCATAAAACGATAATAGCGTAATTCAGCTGGTTCATCTCCAAATGCTTTCCGCAAAATGTCGCGTGACTTTGGACCTTGGAGCTGGAGAGGTGATACATCAGGTTCGGTGATGGTAACATCCATATTGGCGCAGGCTGCGACCCCCTTGGCCCATAAAATTACATCGCTATCAGCAATAGAAAGCCAAAATTTATCCTCAGCCACTTTGAGCAAAATAGGGTCATTAATAACGCCGCCATTTTGATCTGTTAGGATCACATATTTACATTGTCCAACCTCTGTCTGTGACAAATCACGGCAGCAAATAAATTGTGTAAATTTCGCCGCATCAGGGCCAGAAATTTCAACCTGACGTTCAACCGCCACATCACAGAGAATGGCATCATTGACGAGGTTCCAGAAATTTTGCACCGGGTCGCCAAAATCACGTGGAATATACATGTGATTATAGACAGAGAACCCCTGAGCCCCCCATTTTAGTGCAGCATCTGTATAGGGTGATTTCCGCACTTGTGTGCCAAAACTAAATTTCTGTGTGCTCATTTGAAGGCCTCTTGGTCTTTTGTCTAGACCGGTAAGTTATGGTGAAATGATATCTATTCAAGGGGTTATCATGCGCGATAGGGCTGAAGCCATGACAATGTGTCTTCTGTGGTGCCAGTCCCAACTTTATATTCTGCGCCAATAGGCTTGTCATATCCCAGCCTATCAAGCAGAGAAAAGATATGGTTATACGCCAATTCACCCTGATGCGGTGGTCCTCTGTCAGGTACAGATGCCATTTGAATATGGCCGATATCTTCAAAGCAATCTTGTAAGGTGCGGCTGACATCGCCTTGTAAAATTTGAATGTGATAGCAATCAAATAATAACTTTAGAAAGGTAGAACTCACAAACTTGATTATGGCGCTCGTTTGCGAATTATGAAGCAAAAAATAATGAGGCGCATCATAGTGATTCAGTGGTTCAATCAAGATGGTCATGCCACTGGTCGCAGCGCGCTGACAGCCATAGAGCAGATTGTCCTGAAAACAGGCCTCTGCTTCTGCGCCAGCGGCAAAGCCTGCCAAGATATGAATAGCTTGGGCTCCTATCGCTTGGGCATAGGTGATAGCCTCTTCAATGGTGGCGCGCGCTTCCTCTATCCTGTCAGGCAGGGCAGCTAGGCCCATTTCGCCAGCGTCAACTAGACCGCGTCTTGTGTTCAAGCTAAGGCATGGAAGGCCAGTCTCATCAAGCGCTGACCTGACCTCTGCGGCTGGCACATCATAGGGCCAGTGTAATTCAACTGCGGCAAAGCCCGCTTGCGCGGCAGCCCTGATAGCATCAGGAAGCGGTCTATCTGTCCATAAAAAACCAAGGTTAGCCGAAAATCGAGGCATCGTATGCATATCTCTATCACTCTTATCGTGACCTGATGATGCGCAGATCATGTGAGAATGCAACGTAAAATATGGCGAGGGAAACTATGGTTAGGCAGATTTTGCTATGGCGGAGTGTTGTGTCTGTCGTTAGGGTGAGGGCAGATAGAAAATTTTGTCAGAGGATTACGAGATGAAAAAGCTAGTTTTGACAGGTGCCGCTGGTCGTTTGGGCGGCGTGTTGCGTGAGCCACTTTCACGTTTATGTGACGAGCTTGTGACCACAGATATTGCAGAGGCCCCTGATAGCTTGTTTGCCAATGAACGCTATGTGCAGGCTGATCTCGGAGACTTGCCTGCTATGATCTCATTATTAGAAGGCGCGGATATGGTGGTTCATTTCGGCGCGATTGGCGATGAGGCACCGTTTGAGACATTACTGAAACCAAATTTCATTGGGGCCTATAATATCTGGGAGGCTGCTTATCAGAACAAAGTGCGCCGTGTGGTTTATGCCTCGTCTATCCATGCGGTTGGCATGCATGACAAAACTGATTTCATCGGCATAGATGCCCCACATCGCCCGGATACTTTTTACGGTCTTGCCAAATGTTTTGCAGAAGATTTGGCTAGCCTCTATTGGGATAAGCGCGGTGTTGAGGCGGTTTGTATGCGGATTCTCTCTTGTGCACAGGTGACCAATAGCCGGGCCGTTGGCTCCTGGCTCAGCTATGATGATTTGATTCATTTAGTAGAACAAGCCATCAGCACACCAATCACAGGATTTTCAATTGTCTATGGGGTGTCCAATAATGACAGAGCACCTGTTGATAATGCGGCTGCCAGTCATCTAGGATATCGCCCCAAAGATAATGCTGAGCAATTTGCCAAAGAGATTTATGCCAAGGATGGGCCGCTAGACCCCCATGATCCAGCTAATCGCTGCCATGGTGGACCCTTTGCCATTGTAGAGTTGGGGCAAAGTGGGGTCTCATTACTCAATCTTGACCCAGAAGATATGTAAAAAGACACTCAAATTTAACATGGGGCCCCGCTGATAAGGGTTTAGCGGGTTCCCATGTTTGTCTTAGCCATGGGCTTCATAATGGGCCGAAATAAGCTGTGTAATTGTGCGAATATGCATTTGGTTTTGCAAAAGCGGATCTAGCAATTCTGCCCGTGTGGCTTCATAACCTGAGCTTTGAGCAGCGCTATAATTGTCAGGCTCCGCAAGGTCATGGTGGGCCTCTGACGCTGTATCAGGGAATTCAACAGCGATAATCTGTGTCGCCAATTCAAAATCAAGGCGCAAGGCGGCATTAATGAGATCAGCATTGGAATGGCGATTAGATTCGGCAAAACGCGGTGCTTTGGCCACACGCAGCAAGGAATCTGTGATAATAGCAATTCGCAAGGCATGCAGGAGGTCTAGGTCAAGGCGCTGGTCACCTGTTGTACGCGGTGAAGATAGCGATAATTTGCCGAATAATCGATAGAGATGGATCAAATCATCACGCAAGCGCCACACGGTTTGACGCATCGCCCCCGCAAAGGCTGAACCTTCAAGCCGTCGCGCTAATTGGCGATAAGCTCTTTGATTATCACTTTGCGTGCCATGATAGGCGCGGCCAATCCAAAAGCCATTATCGAGCAACCTCGCATAGGATAACATGGTGTTTAAAGAGCCATGTTTTTTCGCGGCATCAACATGGCTAATCAGCTGTTGTAGGCGCGGCGAGTTTTCAAAAATTTCCGCAAATTGCTCTGCATCAACATTCGCAGCAGACCCAATGCCAGAGATGACGATGGCTAAAAAGCCAAGCTGTTGTAGGATGGCATTATGAGGGATAGCACGAATTTTGGAGGGATCGCGTCTCTCATTGCCAGCTTGCACGACACGCTTGGCTGGGCGAGATCCTGTCTTTGGTAATAGGTTTGAGCCAAATATATCAAGCGTCATCGCATAGTCAGGGGAGGCAAATAATGCCTCATGCCACTGTTTGAGGGATAAGAATAAGTCGAGCGCAAAATCGCTTTGATCATAAAGCGGGTCATTTTGCCAGCTATCTGGGATAGGGGCTGTCTCAGCCAAGATAAGCTGTGATAGACAGGCATCAGCCAGTTTTTGCGTGCCAAACAGACGATACCCATCACCACCCTGGAAGCTTGACTGGTGATAGAGGCGAACCCCTAGGCTTGCTGCCATATGGCGGGCATAAGGGGTCAGAATAAAATCTTGGCGCGCTTTCATATTGGGTCGTGCACAACCGCGGCCAAGAGATTCGCCATGAGTGTTGAACAACAGTAATTCTACCTGTCCCCCAAAGTGACGGGCACACAGACGAATGAGTTTAATCTGTAGGCGTTCAATCGCAAGGTTAGCCGCGAGCTGACCCATAAAGCGCCCAGCATCACTAAAGCCAAGCTGGATGGCAATACGGCCGCGGCGGCGGATGTACTCTTGCACAACAACCTGTTCAAATAGCTGACCCATCATTGAGGCGCCATGCTCTAACCCAAAGGATGTCTCAAACAAAGGCGAAATATCTAATTTATCTTTGATACCTAATTTATGGGCAAGATAGAGCGCCGACATATAGGTGATAGGGCGTTCGCATTCTGCGATTAAAAGCCGGATGGGTTGGCTCGCATCAATATGTTTTAAGAATTGTGCGGCAAGCATTAATTGCCGGCGCGCGGTGGCGGCTTCTTTTTCAATAGTTGCAAAATTGATCTGCCAAGGCTCTTCGGTGCGGATACGTTCGGCCAAACGTTCGATCAAAAGGCGTGACGACATCGAGGCATCAGATGACGATAGGCTGCGTCCATCAATCGCACGCATCGCGTTACGCAGTTGTACCGCATTAATCCGCAAATGAATTTCGCCCATACCAAAGCCATGTGTTGCGATATCAGCGGCGATAACAAGAAGCGCTAAGGCTGTATCATCTTTGGTGATGTGTTTGGCAATCGCTTGCAGGCGTGTGGCAAAGCCCTCTGAGTCAATCAGCTTATCTGCCCGATTTGTGAAGGCATTAAACAAGTCAGTAAAGCCATCGAGCCCGTCGTCTGTGGCGCCATTTTGAAGCTCTGAAAAGCCTGCAATGGCCGCGTCACAGGCTGAGACCTCTTGCGCTAACTCAGATAGGAGAGGTGATAGCTCGTCTAATGCAAATGGTGATAACATCTCTTGATAGAGCAGGAGCGCATCTCTTTTTTCTGTAACGCGCAAGATCAGTGTGTCAAGCCAAGTGATATCAGAGCGGCCGTCTAAATCATATCCCACCCAAGTAGAAACACCAATCATCACGGGGAGCTGATCACGCCAGTCCGCGGGATGTGTTTCACGGCGCGCTGAAAGCAGGGCTGAATTGATCTGGCGAATTGTGGTGCGCGCATGACGTAATGCCGCCATGGCTTCGGCATGTTCCTCTTGTAAGGTGACAAGTTGGCGCGGCTGATAAGCGGAGTCTGGCGCTTTAGCGGTTTGGGGGTCAGTTGAAGCCGCATCACATAAGGCTAGTGAATGATGATGCTGTAATGCAAATACAGGATGGGCTGTAAATACGGCGCGATATAGTGGCTTTGTGATATCCTGACCTTGTAACGAGCTAATGACGTTGGAGAAGTCTGCTTCAAGTTCATCAAGTCCTGTTTTGTGGTGTAGGGTGCTTGCTTGGCTTTGCCAGACGCTCTCACCAATATTGGTGATAAGTCCTGCAATATCATCAAGCGAGATATCACCATGATACAACCTGTCAGAGACCATATCAGCCAGCGCAGATACAGGGTTAATGTCAGAAATTTGCATGCCCTGTTCACGCAGAGAAATCAAATGGCCCTTTAGCTCATCATATAATGCTGTCATGTCAGCCCCCCCTATTGGCTTGATAGATGTATAAATATACAAGCTTCCCTGACTGATGCAAAGGGTCAAAGCTGTACGATTTTGCGATAAATGCTGCATCTTCCGCCACGAAAAGATGTTGAGGTTTCATCCAGAATGATGTCTTGTCAGAAGCAGGTATATTGCATCACATGACAAGCGGCTTTGCGTGCGAACGGGATTCTGAACGAGATGTTTATAGGGTTGGATATTGGGACATCATCTCTCAAAGCGGTCTTGATGACTGAGGAGGGCGCAACGCTAACGAGTATTGCCGAAAAGCTGGCAGTGATGCGCCCTCATCCAGGATGGTCTGAACAAGATCCACACAGCTGGTGGCAAGCCGTTGATAACGCTATGTGCGCGTTATCTCAAAGCCATCCATGTGAGATGTCATCTGTCACAGCCATCGGTCTATCTGGTCAGATGCATGGGCTTGTGGCATTGGATGACGCCCATCAGGTTATTCGTCCAGCCATGCTATGGAATGATACGCGCAATGCCGCCGAAGCAGCAGAGCTGGATGATACGGTGCCAGCTTTTCGGTCCCTTGGTGGCAACGCTGTCATGCCAGGCTTTACGGCGCCTAAGGCCCTATGGCTGGCGCGGCATGAGCCAGATAAATTCGAACAAATAAAGCATATTCTGTTGCCCAAGGACTATGTAAGGCTGTGTCTATCAGGTGATTGTGCCTCTGATAGGTCTGATGCATCTGGCACCTTATGGATGGATGTGAAAGCACGGCGCTGGTCAGAACCGTTATTGGCTGCTTGCGGGTTGACCGAGGCCCATATGCCACGGCTCTATGAAGGGACAGAGGTCACAGGACAGCTACGTGATGAGCTCGTTCACAAATGGGGCATGACAGGGCCCGTCTTCATCGCAGCAGGCGGCGGTGATAATGCGAGCGCAGCGGTTGGCCTTGGCGTGGTGAAACCAGGGGATGGATTTGTCTCATTAGGGACATCGGGCGTTGTCTTTACCGTCACTGATGATTTTGCTCCAGCCGCGGCACAGGGGGCGCATGCCTTTTGTCACGCTTTGCCCCATCGTTGGCATCAAATGGGGGTGATCTTGGCGGCAAGTGATTGTGTAAGCTGGCTATCAGACATAACAGGGCAAACAGCCGCAGAGCTTGCCAGTTTGGCAACGGCAAAGGACCACCCTGTCACAGATTTATATTTTCACCCCTATCTGTCAGGTGAGCGCACGCCACATAATGATGCTGGTGCAAGAGGCGGGTTTATCGGCCTCAGGCGTGGTCATGATGCTGGTGATATGATGTTGGCCGTCATGCAAGGGGTTGCCTTTGCCATGGTAGATGCGTTGGAAGTCTTAACCAAGGCAGGTGCGTCACCAGACCAGCTTATTGCCACAGGTGGCGGCGCCAATAATCATGATTGGCTGCGTCTGATTGCGTCTCTTAGTGACTATCCGCTAGCCGTACCAGAACAAAGTGATCAGGGGGCGGCTCTTGGCGCGGCGCGATTAGCGGCCCTATCAACAGGGCGCCGGTTAGACGATATCTGTCAGCCGCCTTCTATCCAAGCCATTATACAGCCAGATGAGGCCACACATGCTACCCTTCATCAGATGCATGATAAGTCTCGGCAGCTCTTCCAAGCTATCCGCCCTCTATACGGACCACAATAAAATGAACTCATCTGAGCAGCCTTATTCAAGTCAGCCTGTTTTTCGCGCCTTTTTTATTTATGCTGTGGCGCTTGGCACCTTATTTCCGCGTTTGGGAGATATTCAAATTGCCATGGGGGTTGGGGAAGCGCTACTAGGCCTGTCTATCCTTGGATTGCCGGTTGGTTTGCAAATCTCATTACTAGTTGCTGATAAGCTCCTGCGTCATTTTACGATGGGGCAGGTCATGGTGGCTGGCACAGCTCTTATCGGTTGTGCCTATGTCGGCGCTTCTCTTAGTCCATCACCTCTATTCTTTTTCATCAGTTTATTTTTTGGCGGCCTGTCAATCGGGGCAATGGAAGTGGCGGTGAATCTAGAAGCCGATCGCGTCGAAGCAGTGATAGGGCGGCGTATTATGAACCGGGCCCATGCCTTTTGGTCGCTAGGGTTTTTTACAACAGGCTTGATAGGCGCCCTAATCGCCCAAATGGGTATCACGCCCTTTTGGCATTTTTTACTGCTGGCCGCGGCAACCACCCTCTTTTGTGTTCATTACTTCCTACGCTATCAGCAAGCGCCAGAGCGTGCATCGGACGCAGAGGCAACGTCCCTATTTGTGCGTCCGACCAAGGCGATTATGGTATTGGTCCTATTGACGTTATCGGCCATGTTGGTAGAGGGATCTGCGATTGACTGGTCGGTGATTTTCATGCGTGACATTTTCCAGACGGTGCCTTTGGTATCTGGCCTGGCGCTGGCTTTGGCAGCACTTTGTCAATTCGTGGCACGTTACTTTGCCGATGGGTATGTTGAGCGGTTTGGCGCACAGCGGATTGCACGGCTTTGTCTTGTGATTATGCTTGGCGGCATCATTTGTGTGGCTGGCGCTTGGCATCCTGTGATGGCCTTGTTTGGGTTTGCCGCCTTAGGTGCAGGGTCATCTGTGATTTTTCCGCTCGCGATGTCAGCCGCGGCACAACAAACAGACCGGCCTGCCGCTGTCAATGTGGCGTCACTTGCCCAAATTGCGTTTGTTGTCTTTTTGCTAGCTCCACCTCTTTTAGGGGCGATTGCTGAATTTGCCGGTATTCGCTACAGCTATGCTGTCAGCCTACCCTTGATCATTTTGAGCTTTTTCTTTGTTCATGGGTTGCGCGCTTTGGAGGCACCAACGGCAAATAAATCAGCTAGCTGAGCGGTTGTCAGGGATGAGAACCACATTTCCAATATGAGATTTCTTCTCAAAAAATTGCTGAGCTTCAACAATTTTTGAGAGGGGAAAGGTCGCGGCTAAAAGTGGCTTGATTTCTTCGGCTTCAATATAGCGGATCAGATTGGGGAACACCGCTTCATCCCATGCGGTTGAGCCGATCATTGTAATATCTTTCAGATAGAGGTCACGCATATCAAGTTGAACGATAGGGCCCGCAATAGCGCCTGAGCTCGCATAGCGGCCGCCGGCTTTCAGGCTTGCGAGGATCTGGGGAAAACGAGGGCCCGCCACATTGTCGATGGCGATATCAACCCTATCTCTGCCCACGGCCTCTTCAAGGTTGCAGTCACGGTCATACACGTCATCACAGCCAAGGGCGATGAGGTCTTGTTTTTTGTCTGGGCTGGTTAGGGCGATAATGAAAGCGCCGCGTCGTTTGGCTAATTGTATTGCCGCAGAGCCCACACCCCCAGATGCGCCTGTGATAAGGACCACATCTCCTGTTTGACAGCGGGCCCGCTCCAGCATCGTTTCAGCTGTCGCATAGGCGCAAGGGATTGTGGCAAGTTCGGCATCTTGCCACGCGCTCCTCACAGGGAAGACCTCATCAGCAGGTACGGTCACATAATCGGCGAAAGCCCCATCAAAATTAGATGCCATCCAACTCATATCTAGGCGCGCAAAGCCATGAGTGCGCATGCAAGCCCGGATGAGGGCGCGTTCTCCCAATAGCGGGCGATGTTGGGCCTCACAAACAGCAACAATCTCACCGCAGCAATCTGTGCCTTGAATGAGAGGAAAGGGCGTAGCGCCTGCCCAACCGCCTTGGCCATCCTTCGTCTCTTGATGGTCAGTGGTCTCTGATGTGGCATCTGTGACAGCGCGAGAATACCAGCCTAATCTTGTATTAATATCCGTATTATTTACCCCAGCCGCACCAACGCGCAAAAGTACATATCCCGGCTGTGGGCGAGGCAGGGGAACCGTGCGATAGGATAGCTGCTCATAGCCGCCTTCCCCCAAGGTGACAACGGCCTTCATATCGGTGGGGAGTGTGATATCTGACTGCCACATATTATGACGTTTCTTTTGGTGTTGTGGGGCGAGCGGCAGTTTCGATCTGGTCGACAGGTCCGCCTTGTGCCACCCAATCATTAAATCCCTCTTTGAGATGAGAGGCAGTAAAGCCCATATCCTGCAAGGTGGCCACTGTGAGAGCTGAGCGCCACCCAGAGGCGCAGTGAAAGACATAGTCTGTGTCAATTTGCCCAAAGACAGGTTTGAAATACGGGCTGTCAGGATCGACCCAAAATTCAATCATTCCCCGCGGGGCATGGAAGCTGTTAGGAATAGCGCCAGATTTCTGACGCTCCCTAATATCCCTGATATCAATGATACATAAGCGCGGATCGTCAAGACGCGATAACAGCTCTTCGGTTGTAATCTCAGTGATCTTGGCGCGTGCCTCTGCGACAAGCATGGCTGCCGTTTTTTGTAATGATGTCATGCCAAGCCTCCTATTTAAAGTGCAGGGGTCAGAGATTGCAAGCGCGGTGCGATCATATCCGCCATATAGGCCCCCATATGATGATGTTCCGCCGCTGGCCAATGGATAGGGTCAGCTGATGAGGGGGTAATGACCTCATTGGCATCTAGTAAGAAAATCCCCTCATCATGGCAATCTGCCAGCAGCGCCTCTAACTCACTGCCAAAGGCCGCAGCTTTATCATACCCGCCCAACCATTCTTCATAGCGTAGCCAGTTCGGGTCACGGGTTCTCTCGCCTAGCTTTGCCGGGCAGATAATACCAGCAAGAGGCGGCGGGCCCTCCTGCCACTTGCCTGGTCCCACAGGCGTGCGCCGTACAATTTTAGCAAGCTGCATCATCTGTGATGTGATCTGGGCAGCCGTGGCATCAAACCGCGCTTTGCAATCATTTGTGCCAAGCATGATAAGAACCATATCAATGGGCGCATGACTGAGCAAAGCAGGGCGCAAATAGGGCAGTCCATTATATTCGGGCCCTTCTTGAGGATCGGGAAAGGCTGTTGTCCGCCCTGGCAGCGTCTCAGTCGTGAGATCTATCGCAATATCATGATTCTGTAACAGGTGGCGCTGCATCTCTTGCGGCCATGCCCGTTCATAACGGTGACCAGAGCCATCATCCAGATACCCCCAGCTGTTGGAATCACCATAAATAAGGATATGGGGGCGATATGACATGGCCGAGATTTCCTTTTCGGTATCCTGTTCCAGTGATAAGAGATACTATCCCAAACAATGATAGATCACCTACCCTCTTCTTCATGTAACGTTATCATGTTTTATACTTTGCTAATAAAGACAAAAGCTAATGAAAGTTTCTGAACGGACCGCTCTTATTTTCCTATTTGTCACCATGTCCTTATGGGCAGGCAATGCCATTGTGGGGCGGATGTTTTACGAAGAGTTGCCGCCTTTCCAATTAGCGTTCTGGCGTTGGATTTTGGCTGGGCTTTTGATTCTGGTTGTGATGCGGCCACCGCTCAGACAGGATTGGCCTATCATTTGGGAACATAAATGGACATTAGTCTTTATCGGTACATTCGGTATTGGGTGTTATAATACGCTGCAATATGCTGCGCTGAATTATACCACAGCGACGAATGTGGGGCTCATACAAACAGCGATGCCTGTACTTGTAGCCATTTTTGACAGGCTTATTTATCGCTCTCATACCAGCTGGTTGCAATCACTTGGTATGGGGCTATCAACCCTTGGTATTATGGTGATTGTTGCCCAAGGCGATCTGTCTCGGTTGCTTGATCTCAGCATTAATATTGGTGATTTTTATATGGTGCTTGCGATTCTCACCTATGGGATTTTTTCAGTCTCATTGCGCGCAGCACCACAGCTCAATCAATGGTCTTTCTTATTCATACTCTTTGTTGTGGGGGCGCTTGAATTACTGCCCTTCCAACTGTGGGAATATAGTCAAGGCGCCAGAATGATTCTTAATGAGGGCACCATCTTAGCCATGATTTATATCGTGATTGGCCCTGCCTTTTTGGCTTATAAATTCTTCACCTCTGCGGTTGCCACTTTGGGCCCAAACCGCGCTGGGATCTTTTTTTATTGGCTCCCTATCGCCGCCGCAGGTCTGGCTGTGCCACTCTTAGGCGAGCCGTTATATTCCCACCATTTTGTAGGATTTGTACTGGTTGTGTTGGGGTTGCGTTTTGGGCTTGCCAGTCGCAAGAAAGAAACCGTCACGTCATCTTGAGAAACGCGCATTGCCAGCCTGCGGTTGAAAAAACAAGGTGAGGTATCCTTTTATCCCGCGTGCACTAGCCAATTTGCACCATAGAAAACAACCTATTTCCGATAGGTTTGGTGACAGCTTTTGCAACTCTGGCCAAGCGCGCTAAAGGCCTTGATGGTGCTGTCACGATCGCCTGATGACGCAGCATCACCTAAGGCGCGGATAGAGGTCTGGTATGAAACGATTTTGGCAGCAAATCCGTCTGGATCTGACCAGATGGCCGGCGACGCCTCTGAGGGGGATTGGTCGCTGCCTTCTGGGAAATAATTACCCATTTTATTTGCCCATATTTGCATTCTTGCTGAGATGTTGGCGACAGATACAAACTCTGATTCGGCTATCGCGGCTCGCATCTGTTTCATCTGCTGGCGTGTTTCCACAAAGGCGTCCATGCGCTCTTTGACAATGCCAGTGGCACCCTCATGGGCATGGAGGGCTGTTGCTGAGGCAAGCCACAATATAGCAGCAAAAATTACATTCATTGACAGGCGCATCTTCGTTCTAATCTTTTAACTAATACAGTTTTATATTGTTAACAGATTTTCTGTGAAAGCCAAGTTGAGTGAAGACGCGGTGAGAGGGTAAAATTTTATTCTTTGAAAAGAGTTTTTAAAAATTGATTGAAATTTAGGTTTTTCGGTCTAGTGTCGTAGTACATTGATAAAATGCCATTGGGCATTACAGAGGAGGAAAATATGAGTGAAAATTCACGTCGTAAGTTTTTAAAGGGTTCAGCCGTTGCTGGTGTTGGTGTTCTTGCAGCACCTGCCGTTGCCACAGCCGCACCAGTTACATTGAAGATGCAGGCTGCTTGGGGCGGCGGTATTTTCTTGGAAAATGCGAAATCATATGTTGATCGCGTCCATGCGATGGCCGGTAAAGATCTAAAAATCGATCTATTGGCCGTGAACGCAGTTGTGAAGACAAGCCAGATGCAGGATGCGGTTCACCGCGGTGTGCTAGATGCAGCCCACTATGTGCCAGCTTACTGGTATTCAAAGTCAAAGACAGCCTCACTATTTGGTACAGGTCCTTGCTTTGGTTGGTCATCTCAAGAAGTGCTAGGCTGGTGCCATTATGGTGGCGGTATGGAGCTGTTCAATGAGCTAATGGAAAAGCTAGGCTTGAACGTTGTGTCATTCTTCAACAGCCCGATGCCAGCTCAGCCACTAGGTTGGTTTAAAGAGCAAATCAAAGACGCTTCGCAAATGGACGGCCTTAAGTACCGTACTGTTGGTTTGGCTGCTGACGTTCTTCTAGAAATGGGTATGTCAGTTGTGCAGCTACCAGGTGGTGAAATTCAGCCAGCTATGAAGTCAGGCTTGATTGATGCAGCGGAATATAACAACCCAACATCAGACCGTGACTTTGGTATGCAGGACGTCTCAAAAGACTACCACTTGGCGTCATTCCACCAGTCACAGGAATTCTTCGAAGTGACATTCAACAAGAAGAAGTTCAACTCACTACCATCTGAATTGCAGGCCGTACTTCGCCACGCATCAGAAGCTGAGAGCTCAAACTTCTACTGGCATAACACAAAGCGCTATGCAGGTGACTTGACAAAATTGCAGGAAGAAAGCGGCGTGAATGTACACCGTACACCTGATTCAGTCATGAAGGCACAGCTTGAAGCGTGGGATGTGGTTGTTGACCGTATTTCAGCTGAAGATGAGTTCTTTGCAAGAGTTGTTGAATCACAAAAGGCATACGCCAAGGAAGTGATGAACTACTTGAACTTGAACCAGCCAGATTACAAGCTCGCTTACAAGCACTATTTCGGCTAAGCTATATCATATGCGTTTCAGGAGGCTTCGGCCTCCTGAACTTTTTCTTTATTTTGTAATATCGTCACCAAATTTGGGGGATGAAGATGAATTCAATCGTCTATGCTATTGAGAGCTTAAGCGTTTGGGTTGGGCGCGCCTTTGGGTGGTGCATTCTTGTGCTGACCTTATCAGTTTCATACGAAGTGTTTGTAAGATATGTGCTGAATATGCCAACTGTATGGGCTTTCGACATGATGGTCCAAATGTATGGCGCCTTGTTCCTAATGGCTGGTCCCTATGCCTTAGCGCAAGACACACATGTCAGAGGTGATGTGTTATATCGCCTGTTCCCTGTAAAATGGCAGGCGAGAGTTGATTTCACTCTCTATTTGCTCTTTTTCTTCCCTGGCATTTTGGCTTTATTCTGGTATGGGTGGGAAATTGCCGCTGATAGCTGGCGCTACCAGGAAGTGAGCTGGAACTCACCGGCCCGTATCCAGATTTACTTCTTTAAAACGCTAATACCGCTTGTAGCCTTCCTTCTTATCCTACAGGGATTTGCTGAGCTAATCCGTTGTTGGAAAGCGATGAAGACAGGTGAATGGATGAGCCGTCTGGAAGATGTAAAAGAAACAGAAGATATGTTGATGGAAGAAGCAAAATAGCTTCACCAACACTTTTAAGATTAAAGAGAGTTTAAAATGACTGATCCTCAAGTTGCCATTTTAATGTTATGCTTATTCATCGTGTTGGTATTGCTTGGTTTTCCCATTGCATTTACCCTCCTCGCGATGGGTGTCGGCTTTGGCTATTACGCTTATTACCAAGGTGGTGCCGAAACGCTTAGCGACCTTTTGAATAATAATATTTTCTATCTCCTGAACCAAAATACTTATTCGGTGATGGAAAATGATACGTTGGTTGCGATACCGCTATTCCTGTTCATGGGTTATGTTGTTGAGCGTGCAAATATCGTTAATCGTTTATTTTACTCTCTTCAAATGGCCGCTCGTAATTTACCAGGTTCGATGGCGATTGCGGCACTTATTACATGTGCTGTGTTCTCGACAGCGTCTGGTATTGTTGGCGCCGTTGTAACATTGATGGGGCTTCTGGCTTTCCCAGCGATGGCCTCGGCTGGTTATGATAAAAAATTCGCATCAGGGGTGATTTGTGCTGGTGGTACATTGGGTATTTTGATCCCACCATCCATCATGTTGATTGTCTATGCTGCTATTGCTGAATTATCGCCATTGCGCCTCTATGCAGCAGCGATGTTCCCAGGCTTATTACTGGCAGGACTATATATCGTTTATGTTGTTGTTCGGGTTTATTTCCAGCCTAAGATCGCACCGAAGCCGCGCGAAGAAGATGTGCCGCCAGCTTCAAAAATTTATTTTGATCTGCTTGTCTCCTTTGTGCCGCTTACCCTTTTGATCGCCACAGTTCTGGGCTCAATTCTTGGCGGGCTTGCCACACCGGCTGAAGCTGCGGCGATGGGCGCACTTGGTGGGCTGGTTCTAGCTGCTATCTATCGCGCTTTGACATGGGAAAAAGTTAAGGAATCAGTTTTCCTTACGGCAAAAGCAACGGCAATGGTATGTTGGTTGTTTATCGGGTCTTGGACATTTGCCTCAGTCTTCTCATATCTCGGCGGCCACGATGTGATTGAACATTGGGTGTTGTCATTCAATCTTGAGCCATGGCAGTTCTTGATTCTTGTCCAATTGATTATTTTCGTGCTGGGATGGCCGTTAGAATGGTCAGAGATTTTGATCATCTTCGTGCCGATCTTCTTGCCAATGCTCGATAATTTTGGCGTGAATCCCTACTTCTTTGCGATGCTTGTTGCCTTGAACCTTCAAACATCATTTTTGACGCCGCCTATGGCTATGTCGGCCTATTACCTGAAAGGGGTGTTGAAGAACCAAATTGAGTTGATGGATATCTTTAAAGGCATCCTCCCTTACCTCGCAATTGTGATTTTCTCAATGGTCATGCTCTATCAGTTCCCTGGTATCGCCTTATGGTTGCCTGACTATCTATTTGGTGAATATGTGCAATAAGCACATATGGGGGATGTGATGACGTCAGCCAATGAGATGGTGAAACTGATACAAGAGGGACGGATGACGTCTGTTGCTCTTGTGTCAGCTTGTCTCGATAGAATTGAGGCAGAGAACGACCAGCTGAAAGCTTGGCAATATGTCGATAGAGAGGCCGCGCTAGCCAGAGCGGCTGAGATGGATAAAAGACGTGACCATGGCAAACCACTGGGGCGTCTCCATGGTATCCCTATCGGTATAAAAGACATCATTGACACAAAAGATATGCCAACTGGTTTGGGAAGTGCGTTCCTGAAAGACAGAACAGCTAATGCTGATGCTGCTGTGATTGAGCGATTGCTTGAAGAGGGCGCAGTTATCATTGGTAAAACAGTGACCACGCCTTTTGCGTTTTTAGATCCCGCTGACACGCGTCACCCTATCAATGCTGCCCATTCTCCCGGGGGGTCATCTTCAGGGTCTGCCGCCGCTGTTGCCGCAGGTCATGTGCCGATTGCAATCGGCTCTCAGACAAATGGGTCGACAATCCGCCCAGCTTCCTATTGCGGGACCTATGCGATGAAACCAACAAGCGGCTTGATATCAAGACGCGGGTTATTGCAAACCTCGGAGACATTAGATCAAGTTGGGCTATTCGCCGCCACTTTGGAAGATCTAGCATTAGTCTCAGATTGTATTAGCAGCTATGACCCAGCTGACGAAGCATCTCTTGCGGCACCGCGCCCTCATTGTTCAAAGGATGTCGCGGACGCACCTCCTATTGAGCCTAATTTTGTATGGCTAAATATGCCTTATTTTGACCGCCTAGCGGCAGATGCAAAAGAAGGCCTAATGGAATTGGTTGATGCGTTAGGTGGCCAAGTAGAACAGATTGATGCTGAACATTCTTTTAAAGGATTGGTTGAAGCACATAAGATTATTCAGGATTACGAGATTGCGCGGAATCTAAAGTGGCTGTTGCGAGATCATCCGGATGAGATTAGCGAAAAGCTAAAGGCCACCTTAGAGCATGGCCAAACCATCAGCGACGAAGCCTATGCAGAAGCCTTGGGATTCCGGACTGATTCAATAACTTATTTTGAGACCTTTTATCGGGATTTTGATGCTATCATTGCACCAAGTGCGCCTGGTGAGGCCCCTGAATTTGGTAGTACCGGCGACCCTATTTTTTCAACAATTTGGACATTATGTGGATTGCCCTGCGTGACGCTTCCGCTGTTAGTGTCGGAGACGGGTCTTCCTATCGGGGCTCAATTAATCGGTGGTCGTGAGGAAGATGGCCGCCTCTTGCGCACAGCCCGTTGGATGCAAGAACATCTTAGTCAGATGACAGACAATGAAGGAGACTAGATTATGGTTTCAACAACAGTGAAAAGAATATCCGCTTTGATTGCAACGGGTCTTGTTATGGTGTTTGTACTAGGCCTTGCTGAATCAATTTCTTCTGGCTTTGCCGGATTTTGGGGTGGGTTACCATTCTGGTGCATCGCGTTATTTGTGATGGCATTAGCGCTATATGATTTTTGGGATGAAACATTCCGTAAAAAATAAATGCCACATCACAGGTGACGTTAGCCAGAGGCTGTCACAAAGAAAAACACGGCAAAAGATAAGATAAAGAGATGGCGCATAGGATAAGCCTCCAGCAGGTTGCTTTCCTCTCATTCCCTTCCTATGGGCTAGTATAAGGACCAATAGTTAAGTTTTCGTTAATTTATTGAAAACTTATAGTTCTGCGCCTGCTTTGAACTCGCGCCATTTCAAAACAATATTGGCACCGATAGTTGATAGGGGCCTTGGGGGTAATTTTTGCGGCGCATCATAGGATAATAAATCCTGCACAATTGGAGAATTTGCCTTGGTTGCAAGGTCAACGGCACCAATACCTGCCAAGGTTCCTTTAGCTGTGCCTAAACCATTTTGACAACAGGCTGAGAACCAATTTTGTTCAACCTCACCAAAGGCGGGGACTGAATTGCGCGATAAGCAAAGCCGGCCAGACCATCGATAGGCCATTTTCACATCATTCAACATCGGAAAGCGCGCTTGGAAAGACGCATCTTGGTCGCGGCCAAAGGCAGCGATGCGTTTGTCGCTCACGGTCATTTCTGGATCAAAGGTCCAGCGATTGCGTACAATGATCCGGTTTCCACCAATACCGTCATGACGGCGAATAGTAGAGCCCATCGGATCAGAGGGAGTAATGCCCCAGCTTTTGTGACCACCGAGGCGCTGTTGCTGTTCGTCCGTGAGCGCCTCCGTCATCGAGGCATAGGTGAAGACATGCATCAGCCGATTTTTATAAAAGCCAAAACTTTCCGCATGACCATTCACGGCCATAATCACATATTTGGCTTTGATTTTGGCCTTGGGTGTTTCAATAAGCCAGCTATCAGCTTGCTGCGTGAATGACAAGGCCGGGCTTTGCTCATAGAGGCTCACAGGATGTGATTGTTTTTGCGTTAACCCCTCAGCCAGCGCGCGAATATAAAGGGCAGGTTGCAGCATCACCGCACCAGGCATAAACAGGCCAGAGCTGTAAAAGCTGGAACCAGTCATATCCTGCATAGCAGCAGCATCCATCTGCGTGAAAGCTTCCCCTAACTTCGCTAGATGAGCGGCATAGGCATCATTATGCGCTTTGCCATGGGCATTCACCGCGCCATTGACGCGTCCGACCTCTGCGACCGCCTCGGCTGGCATATCAAATTCAGCCGCATTCGCTTTGGCAAAGGCTTGTGCGTGGCGATTGAGGGCAATTTGTTTGCGGTCTACTTCCTCAGAGGCGGCATAACTATCAGCGCCTAGCTCATGCGGTAAATCGATCATAAAGCCAGAATTGCGCCCTGCCGGTCCGGCCCCAATGCGTGTGGCTTCTAAAATGATAATATCATCACCGCCGCGCAATTCACTCAACCGTTTGGCGGCAGATAGGCCTGCAAAGCCCCCCCCAATGACAAGCCAATCAGCAGTGATGTCACCTTCGGCTTCGGGATAGCGTGCCCCTGGGCCTAAGATATCATTCCAAGCGGCGGGGCCTGGGTCGCGCGGTAGTTGTGAGACTGTTCTTGCCGTCATATTCATAGGGCTCTATGCAATGTCATCCGTGCTATCATCACTTAAATCTACCCACAGGGTTTTGATTTCAGTGAATTGGTCATGAGAGGCAAGACCATTATCGCGGCCGCCAAATCCAGACTGCTTATAGCCGCCAAAGGGTGTTGTGGCATCGCCTTCACCATAAGAATTGACAGTCACAGTCCCGGCTTTTAATGCTTTACCGGCCCGGAGGGCGCGTTTGATATTGCTGGTAAAGACAGAAGCGGCAAGGCCATAGGCGCTCTGATTGGCAATCGTAATGGCTTCATCAAAAGAGGAGACAGTGATGACACTTAATACAGGGCCAAATATCTCTTCATGCGCGAGGGGATGGGTGTTGTCCGTGACGTCGAAAATCACAGGGCCAATACCGTCATAGGCTGATTTAGCAATCACAGCCACCCCGTCTTTTTCAGCCCTGTCGAGATAGGTTTGGACTTTGCCAGCATGCTCTGAATCAATCAGAACGCCTAACCTGTTGGTCGGGTCAAGCGGGTCACCTTGACGCCATTCTTTGACATGATGTGTCAATTTTTCAAGCACCGCCTCTTTGATGTCCTTATGGATAATCAACCGAGAGGTCGCAGAACAATTTTGCCCCAAATTCCAAAAAGCACCATTAGCAACATGACTAGCGATTGCTTCGATATTTTCAGCATCATCTAGGATGATGGCTGGGTTCTTGCCGCCACATTCCAGCGTGACTTGCTTCATATTTGATTGGGCCGCATAGCCAAGGAAGCGTTTGCCTGTCTCGGTCGAGCCTGTGAAGCTAACCATGTCAATATCTGGGTGTAGGCCCATAGCTTGGCCAGTTGTTGGGCCATCACCCACAAGCACTTGAAGGACCCCGCGTGGGATTCCTGCTTCAGCAGCAAGCTGCGCTAGATAAAGTGCGCTAAGCGGTGTTTGTTCGGCAGGCTTCACAATGACACTATTACCTGCGGCAAGGGCAGGGCCCAACTTCCAGCACAGCATGAGTAAGGGAAAGTTCCAGGGCAAAATACAGCCGACAACGCCAATCGGCTCACGGATGATCATCGCCATAGCATCAGGGCCAGACGGCGCGACATCATCATAGATTTTATCAATCGCCTCAGCATGCCAGATAAGCGTATTAATTGATTCGGGAATATCAATCGCCGCGCAATCAGCAATCGGTTTGCCGCTATCAAGTGACTCAATCACGGCCAGCTGATGGCGGTGACGCTTCATTAATTTGGCAAGGGTGATCAGTGTCTGCTTGCGCTCGCTAGGATGAGTTTGGGACCACACGCCATTATCAAAGGCATCACGTGCTTTTGAGACAGCAAAATCAACATCTTCTTCTGTGGCCATAGCAAGAGAGGCAAGAGCCTCTCCTGTGGCGGGATTGGTTGTGACAAGCGCATCGCCCGTCCCTGCCTTGTAGCTGCCATCAATATGACAGGCGGCCGGCATTTGTAGCTCGGCGGCAAGGGCTTGGTAATCATCACGGCTCAATAAGTCAGTCATTGCTCATGCGCCTCCTAACGCTGTGTATCGCCAGTAATGGCGGCTATGGTTGCATTCATCCGGTCAATGACCTGGTCAAGCTCTCGCTTCTCATCTTTATTTAAGGGCTTCAGCGGCAAACGAGGAATGCCAGCGGGAAGACCACGGCGCTCCACACCATATTTAACAGATTGGATGAATTTTCCGCCCTGTTCTAAGACTTGCATCAAAGGTAGCATAGCAGTCATAATCCGGCGCCCTTTGGCAAAGTCGCCTTGATTGACGCAACTATCCCATAAGGCGATATGGGCAGAGGCTGCAAAGTTTGAGGCTGCGCAGACCCAAGAGCGTGCGCCCCAAGCAAAAAATTCGAGGGCTTGGTCATCCATGCCGCAGGATAGCTGAATATGGGGATAGCGCCGTGCTAACATATGCACACGGTTAATATCGCCTGAACTTTCTTTGATGGCGCAGAAATTTGAAGATTGCCCTACACGGTCAAGAAACTCCTCATCCATTTCCGCAGCCATGCGTCCCGGATAATTATAGAGCATGACAGGCAGATCAACGGCGCGTTCCACGGCTAAGGCGGGAAGGGGGTTTTCACGACCTGTTGGGACTGAGTAGGGCGGGGTGGCGACTAAAATGGCATCCACGCCGGCTTGCTTGGCCGCTTTCGCCAGCGTGATAGAATCTTCTGTCCGCATGGCGCCTGTCCCCCCAATCACAGGTACCCGGCCGCCCACAATTTCTGTGCCAAGCGCTAATAGTCTTTGACGCTCTTCCATGGATTGGGCGTAATATTCCCCAGTTGTGCCTGCAATAATAATCCCATGCACGCCCTCATCAATCAGATGGTTAATCATACGGGCAAAACCCGCCTCATCTATCGAAAAATCATCAAAATGAGGGGTAATAACAGGTGTGTAAATACCATTAAATTTCATCATGCCACCTTATAAGTTAGCCTGCCATATCAATCGAAAGTGATAGGGGGTCAGGCCTGATAAATTCGTCCATTTTTGCGCGTGATAAATCCCAATGCGCCAGTGTTAGTTCAACAGCAGCCTCTTCATCATGGCTCGCAAAAATATCAATAAATTTGTCATGATGTTCGCAGGCTTCTTGGATGGCGCTCTGGTTTTCTTGGCGTCCTGTTTGCCAGAATGTTTGGCCAATACGCGCATGCTCCATTAAGAGCCGTTGCAAACTTGGTGTGAGATAGGGGTTATCTGCCATTTCACCAATTTGATAGTGAAAGGCATCATTGAGAAATACCATTTGCTCAACTGATTGGGCGGCAACAGCTTGTTTGAAATGCGCTTGCGTATCACGCAATTTATCGATCTGTAATGGTGTAGCTTGTTGAGCCGCAAGCCGCGAGATAGCCGCATAGATCATTGGCGCTGTCAGGAAGAAATTACGCATAGATTTGGCATCCATTGGCGCGACAATCGCGCCTTTATTCTCGCGTAATTGGACATAGCCCTCGCCCGCTAATTGCCGCAAGATATCACGCATTGGCGTGCGAGAAATTTCAAATTGCCGGCTGAGACTCACCTCATCAAGAGGGCTGCCTGGTGCTAAATCTAGCATCAAGATTTGCCGCTTTATCTGGTCAATGATCTCGTCTTTGCTAATGGCCATGAGTGCTGTCTTTTGCCGTCCCGTAAAATAAGGCTTGCGCCTATCTTATTTTGGCTAGCATAAACCAGATTGTTTTTGTATACAATATGTATTATTTTCGTATCGAGGGTGATGACGTACGATTATCACATCGAAATAGCTCGCAAGTGGCAAAGAGAGGGATGTCATGGATAAGCAGAATGAAGCAGCGCCAACGCGCCGTGGTGGCAGAGGTGAGCGCCGCGCGCTTCGCACAAAGCCCAATCATGAGATGCTGCCACATTTAACTGGTAAATTGCCCTTAACTGAGCCGATGTCTCAAGATCAGATTGAACAGATTGATGCGGCATCATTGGACATTCTAGAAGAGGTTGGTGTCGTCTTTCGTGATGATATTGCCCTTGATGATTGGCGCCGTATTGGCGCTGATGTCAGAGGTGAGACTGTTCATTTAGATCGCGCTTTGGTCAAAGATTTAATCAGCACCATTCCCTCAGAAATCACGCTCCATGCGCGCAATCCTGAAAAATCAGTTGCTCTTGGCGGTCGGAATTCCATTTTCGTGCCTATGACAGGGGCGCCTTATTTGCGTGACCTTGATGATATGAGACGGGCCCCAACCCTCGCGGACTTGGCAGATTTCCATAAATTATCTCATATGTTGCCAGCCTTGCATTCATCAGCGCACCATATTGTTGAGCCGATGGATCATCCTGTGTCTCATCGCCATCTTCGTATCACTCATTCCTCAATGGTCCATTCTGACAAGACCTTTATGGGGATGACAACATCTGGCAAAAATGCCGAGGATGTGTTGGATATGTGCGCCATTTTATTTGGTGATGAATATCTTGAAACGCATCCAGTTGTTGTTGGAAATTGTAATGGCAATTCACCGCTTGTCTGGGATGAGACAATGCTGTCGGCGATGCGTGCCTTTAACCGTCGTAATCAGCCGGTGCTTTGCTCGCCGTTTGTGTTGGGTGGTGCTAATACACCAGCATCCACTGTCCCAACTGTTGCGCAGTTAAATGCAGAGGCTCTCTCAGCGCTTGCCTACACTCAGGTGACAAGACGCGGTTGTCCCGCCATTTATGGTCACTATTTATCAACGGTTTCAATGCAATCAGGGGCGCCAATGGCAGGCACACCAGAGATCAGCTTGATGAATTTCATGATCGGGCAAATGGCACGTTATTACCAAATTCCGTGGCGTACGTCGAATACGCTAGGTGGTGCTAAAACATTGGATGCGCAATCAGGCTATGAATCAGCAACAACATTGATGGCTGTCCTCATGTCAGGCGCGAATTATATTTGGCATTCAGCCGGGTGGAACGAGGCCGGTATGCATTGTTCCATCGCTAAATTCATTGTTGATGCCGAACAATGTGCGATGGGCTATCGCATGGCAGAGGGGCTGAAATGGGATGATTTCGACGAAGCCTTAGCAGCGGTCCGTGACATCGGGCCAGGCGGGCATTATTTAGGTCACCCTCATACACAGGAAAACTTCCAAAAAGCATTCTTTATGCCGAAATTATTCGATAATAATTCTTACGAGCAATGGGTCGCAGAAGGCGAGCAAGATATCACTGCGCGGTCTTTGAAGACGGCAAGGCAGATGCTAAAAGACTATGAAGCCCCAGCGTTAGACCCTGCCATCAATGAGGCATTGCTTGATTATATCGCGCGCCGTGAGCGTGAAATCCCGGCGATGGATGCGCTAAACCAAGATCAATAAGAGACGTCTGCGATGCTTTATGTATCTGAGGTAGAAGAGCGGGCCGCGTTTGCCCGCCTCTTTGCACCATCACGTTCGCTATGATAGGCATCGTCATCTAAAAGATCTGAGAGGGCTTCGGCCCGCATATTCACAATCTCAGGCGCAACTGATCCAGCGTCTTTTAAGCCTTGCATGCGCGCTAATCCTGCCTTTTTCTTTGCGACCTGATGCGGCTGTACTTGGCTCATAAAATCTGGGCCGACATCTTCGGTTTTGGTGATATAGCCACGGGCCATGGCATCGTTGAGAAGCGCTTGTCCTGCTGCGGTGCGAGAAATAACCGAATTAAATCCGGGGTCGTCGAGGCTTTCCATCCTGTCAGGTGAGGCCCCATCCCAGGCATCGCCTGCGGCAATATCCGCCGCCTCGCCAATGCCATCGGCACAAATCTTGCATCGTAGTGGCATTGACCATTGGCTCTCATCTTCACCCCAAAAATCAAGATAATGGAAGTCCATCACCTGATCCTGACTTGCAATTGTTGTTGGGCCAGGGCAGCCATATCCGCGATAGCGTACCTTACTAATCTCATCAGCAGTTAGGCCATGGCTTGTCACAAAGTCTCGGAAAGAGGCATCTGGCTGAAAGCCGCCGCAAATCATGGTGAGCCAATAGTGAATTGTCTCATTCACCCGTTTATCATGATGAGCCAAATTGCGCAGGGCATTGAGGTCGCATGGTTTTGCGATTACGGCAATGGCCTCATTGCTATCTAGCACTTCATCAATGGTTGCTAAGGCAGCTGTCGGACCATAACGAGACCCAGCGGCGGCGCGTACATCAGCTGCGCTGCGGCTCAATGTGGCTTGTCCAAAATTAGCAGGGCTATCTGCGGCTTTGACATGCAAGATGGCATCCACTTTCCCTGTTTCTAACAACATAAGTCCGAGCGCTGTAAGAATGCCTGCGGTTGAGGCTTCATATCGGACATCCTCATGCGTGGCATGAGCGAGCATCATGTCTTCATAGGGCCCCCAAATGAGGTCGTGATGCGTGGCTTCTGCCAGACGTGCTTCAGGCAGCACTTCGATACGAAGCGAGGGGCAAATCTGATTGATAAGGGCCACATCATCATCATTTAGCCCGTCCTTTGCAAAGGGTCTCAAATCACCATCTGTGCCGCGCCCCATTTCAATTGCCTCAGAGCCAGCAACCGCTGCACATAATCCACAGCCTAAACAAAGGCCGTCATCTACAATTTTATCTAACGAGGCAAGCATAATTATTGTCCTGACTTTTGTGATTTCGCAAGCTGTCGGCGTCTCTCAGAGATCTGTTTTGTCCCTTCATCAGTGCCATCATGAAAGGTGTGGAACCAACTATCCCACGGTGTATCTGTGGTGCCATAATTACAATCAAAATATTTGTGGTGAAGTTGATGAAAAAAGTCACCTAATTGCAAATCAGGTACGGGACCAAGTCGTAACTTGTCAAATCCGGCATGCGATGTTGGTGCCCCTAAACCATGGAAGAGCAAGTTAAAAATCACGTGAATAGGATGGGAGGGAATCAGCAAGAAAATGAGGCAATCAGACATCAAAATGACATGTTCTGCGGGGTGCATGGCAAGGCCAGACCAGGGTCCTGTTTGAATGTTTTTATGATGCCAAGAATGAATATGCCGATAAAGCGGCCCAATGTGAAGAAGGCGATGCTGTGCATAAAAATAGGCGCCTGCCCAAAAGGGAATCGCGAGCAAAATAAAGCCAAAAGCCAACGGATTATCGGCAAGTGAGATCATCGTGGCATAGCCATTGGCATAGGCCCACATCATCAAGACTTCATAGGCCGTCCATACCAAAACCCCTGATGATAATGACCAAAACATATTATCATAGACTTGGTTGCGAAAGGTGAAACGACCGTTATTTCTCAAAAAGGGTCTCGTTTCATATAAGGTATCATCAGCTTGTTTTTTAAAGCGGTGAAGCCATAAATGCAGGCCGCCCGCCACAAGCATAATCAACGCCATATTACGTAGCCAAATCTCTGCCATCCAATCAAATGAAAGGGATTGCATGCGTGCCATATCAGGGGTGGCATAGAGCCAAATCAGAGTGGCGAGAATGAGAAAAATGACACGTTCACTGACCGGACGCCACGAGCGCATAAAATAAATGATAGCCCCCTTTACGCTAAAGGGCCGGTGCCAATAAGGGGCTTGCGTCAAAGGCAAGGGTGGGGTCTGATGCCACCCTTTTGGTGTTGGATGCGTGTGTTCGTCCATACCCTGCCTCCGCTATTTAATCTGGTTGTAACCCACCATACGCAATGAAAGGCGTGTTACGATATGCATCTTTGCCATAGGGATAGGGTGTGCCATCTGGCATTGTCACAAGACCGCCTGCGGCACGCAATACGGCATCGCCAGCTGCGGTATCCCATTCCATTGTTGGCCCGAACCGCGGATAGACATCTGCCATCCCTTGCGCGACAAGACAAAATTTTAATGAGGACCCAATCGACGTTGTTTCGGTAATGTGATGGGCGGCCAGCCAGTTATTTGTGGCATCATCTCGATGTGAGGCTGATGCCACAGCCACCGGGCCAGAGGTCGGCACATCACGTACTGATAGTCTGGTCTCCTGCCCTGCTTCTATCAGCGTGGCTCCCTCACCGACAACGCCGGTAAAGAGTTGGTCAAAGGCTGGCGCATAGACTAGACCCATGACCGGGCTACCAGACACAACCAGTCCAATATTGACGGTAAAGCTGCCTTTACCATCCTGTTTGATGAATTCTTTTGTCCCATCAAGCGGGTCTACGAGAAAAAAGCTATTAGCCGGCGCGAGTTGATGTGAGGCGGCATTTTACTCTTAGATGCTAGGGAT
>CALEYP010000009.1 GCA_937924895.1 uncultured Alphaproteobacteria bacterium | reverse complement strand
CCTCAAAGAGCCATGCGAACTATGGTCATTGGGGTTTAAGAAATTGCGCCTGTGAGGTCAAGCCAAAAATCATCGAGCGGGCGAGAAAAATGCGCCTCAATCTTGCGCCATGAGAGAGGCGATATTCTCCTCTGCCATTGTCGGGGCAGAGGTAATCCACCCCCCACCAAGCACCATCATCGGGTCAGCCGCATCATAAACCACCCCTGCCTGCCCACAGGCCACACCATATTGTGGGTCATCCAGCTGCAGATGCGCGCCCTCTTCTGTAACCATAAGGCGGCCAGACACTGCGCGGCCCGTATTGCGCAACCGGATCAGGACAGCGCGCTCCGCGGCATGTTCATCTACCAACCAGTTACAATCGGACAGATAAACATCACGCACTGCAAGGGCCTCTTTCGGGCCTACAATCACCTGATGCGCTGCGGCATTAATGCCAACCACATAGAGCGGCCCCTCACTATCATCAGCGTCCTTCCGCCCCCCGATACCGAGCCCGCGTCGCTGGCCAATTGTATAGTCAATGACCCCTGAATGACGGCCTAATTTTGTGCCATCAAGATGGATGATATCGCCCTCATCAACCGCACCAGGGCGCAACTTGCGAACCACATCACCATAGCGCCCATTTGGCACAAAACAGATATCTTGGCTATCTGGCTTGTCAGAGACAATCAAATCATATCGACGCGCCAATGTGCGCGTTTCATCTTTGGTCATACCGCCGAGCGGAAACCGCACATAGGCTAGCTGCTCAGGTGTCGTGGCAAAAAGGAAGTACGATTGATCTTTGCCCTCATCAACGCCTTTGCGCAAAGACAAGCCCGTTTCATCAGCCACCCGTTGCACATAATGCCCCGTTGCGAGGCAATCAGCCCCCAATTCCTGCGCTGTCTTCAAAAGGTCTTTGAACTTCACTGTTTGATTACAACGCACACAGGGAATGGGCGTATGCCCCTTTAAGTAGCTATCGGCGAAATCTTCCATCACCTGATTTTTAAAAAGGCTCTCATAATCCAACACATAATGCGGGATATCTAGCCGCGCCGCGACTGACCGTGCATCATGGATGTCAGACCCCGCACAGCAAGCCCCTTTCACATCAAGCGCCACCCCATGATCATAAAGCTGCATGGTGATGCCGATCACCTCATAGCCTTCATCATGCAGCATCGCTGCGACAACAGAGGAATCGACGCCGCCAGACATCGCAACCACCACTCTTGTTTCAGCTGGTGATTTGGCAAATCCAAGTGAATTTAGCCTTACATCTGACACTGCATGTGCCCCCTTCGTCGGTCTTAGAAATCCTCTGGCACGCGCACAGTGATGCCATCCAACTCGCTAGAGACTTTAATCTGACAACCCAGGCGTGATGTTGGCTCAACATTAAAGGCCAGATCAAGCATATCCATTTCATCATCAGAGGCGCCGCCCACCTTGGCAAAGCCTTCTTCGTCAAAAATCACATGACATGTCGCACAAGACAAGCTGCCACCACATGTGCCTTCGACACCAACATTGGCATCACGGCCAATTTCCATCAAGCTCTGCCCGTCTTTGGCCTCAACTGATTGTGTGCTGCCATCTGGCTTAACGAAATTAATAACTGGCATTTTAAACTCCCATATGGTCACGCAAACAGGGCGTGAAAATCATCATTCTGCTATGCTCTTATAGCGCTTCTAACGCTTTGACAAGATCTGTGAAGTCGGCCTTTTCTGTCGTCCAGCCGCCAGATATCCGCAAGACATGCGCGGCAAGAGGTGCTTTGCCCATCGCAGTTATCACATGACTATCTTTCACCTTGCCTGAAGAACAAGCAGACCCAGAACTAAGGCAGATACCTTTTAAATCAAGCGCCATCAGCGCAATAGCGGAAGTCATTTTGGGGTAATAAAGCGAAATGGTATTTGGCAGGCGCGGTGCTGCTTGACCTAAAATCTGGCAATCGGGCAAAGCGCGAAGGATAGCCGCCTCACAATCATCACGCCACGCGGCCATCTCTTGGAACTGTGAAAGCGCGCTACTAGCCTCTACCATGGCGGCACCAAACCCGATAATGCCGAGCGTATTTTCTGTGCCTGCACGCCGCCCTTGTTCTTGACCACCGCCACGCAGCAATGACGGCAATTGCAAGCCAGGCTTTATCCACAACGCGCCTACCCCGGACGGGCCACCAATCTTATGAGCTGAGAAGCTGGCAAAACTCAAACCCTCTATGGTTAAATCCAGCGGCATTTTACCAAGGGCTTGCACCATATCTGAATGAAATGCCACCTGATGAGTGGCACATAAGGCCCCTATTTCCACGAGTGGCTGAATGACCCCTGTCTCATTATTGGCGGCCATAATAGACACAATCGTCGATGGCCTCTCATCTTCGGGCACAGCCTCTAAAGCAGCCTCTAAGGCGGCTAAATCGATAATGCCTGCCTCATCAACACTGATAATGGTGGCATCAGGGCATGCCGCGCGCACTGCCTCATGCTCTACGGCGGAAATGATATGCGTGTGAAACCCTGCCAATACCATATTATTGGCTTCTGTGCCGCCAGAGGTAAAAGTAATATCGGCGTGGCGGCAACCCAATCCCGCTGCGACCTGTTCACGGGCGTCCTCTAATTTTTGTCGTGCAGCACGCCCTACCTGATGAATTGATGAGGCATTAAGCGCCGGGCCCATCGCAGCCGTCATCGCGGCGGCCGCGGCGGGGCGCAATAAGGTTGTCGCATTATGATCGAAATAAAGAGGCGCGCGGCTCATTCACTTTACCCTTTTGACAAAGACATGCGGCGCTTATTTATCAGCAGACGGCACCTTGGAAGAGGTTTTTGAGGCCTCTACCTTTGGTACTGATAATGGGCCTTCCCCCTTCAACGCACGCAATTCAGCGCGTAATTCGCTTATTTCAGCAGACAAGGCGAGAATTGTTTTGCCTCGGAAATCTTCACCTGCGGCCTCTGTCACGGCATAAGCAGCAAAGCCCTCATCTGATGATTTCTGCGGCACAGGGCGTGCTGGCACACCAACCACTGTTACAGAATCAGGCACATCTTTCGTAACCACTGAATTACCGCCAATCCGCGCACATTTCCCAACTGTAATCGGGCCAAGCACCTGTGCGCCCGCACCAATAATGACATAATCCTTCAAGGTCGGGTGACGTTTGACACATCTTTGGGATTCAGAATCAATCGCTGGCATCACACCACCTAATGTCACACCGTGATATAGGGTACAATCACGACCAATCTCAGCCGTCTCACCAATGACCACACCCATCCCGTGGTCAATAAACAAACCAGGCCCAATGGTAGCGCCAGGATGAATTTCAATGCCAGTGAGCCATCTTGCAAATTGCATCAACCACCGCGCCGGAAAGCGAATACCAGCCCGCCAAAGGGGGTTGGCAATGCGAAAGCAAAACAACACTTGAATAGAGGGATAAATAAAGGGCGCCGTCAAAAAAGACCCAAAGGCGGGATCTCGATATTTCATTGCCTGCATATCAGCTCGAAGATTTTGAAAGAGCATCGCGGCCTCCTTTCCTCACATTCGCTTATCACCCTGCAAGGGTGTGCCTGTTATCGCTAGCGGAGAGTCTGTTATCATCTTATATGATGATGCTTGGAATAGCTAGCAATATAGGATATAAGCTTGGTCTGCTAGAAATGGAAGAAGCGGTAGGGGATAAAATGCCGGAAGTAATTATTAATGGTCCTGAAGGTCGCTTAGAATGTCGCTACATGCCTGGCGCGACACCCGATGCACCCACAGCTTTGATCCTCCACCCAGAACCAAATCGCAATGGCACGATGAATAATCGGGTGACATTCGCCACCTATAAATTGTTCCAAGAACGTGGTTTTGCCGTGATGCGCTTTAACTTCCGCGGTGTCGGACGCTCGCAAGGTATCTATGATGCTGGCGAAGGAGAATTGTCAGATGCTGCAACGGCAATGGATTGGCTGCAATCACAACATCCAGGTTCAAATGAGTGCTGGATTGCAGGCTTTTCTTTTGGCTCTTGGATTGGCATGCAGCTAATGATGCGTCGCCCAGAAATCACAGGCTTTGTATCTGTATCTCCACCCGCAGCCACCCATGATTTTGCCTTCCTTGCCCCCTGCCCTGCCTCTGGAATCATTGTCCATGGCAACCAGAATGAAGATGTGCCTATTGAGCGTGTCCAAATGCTCGTTGATAAAATTTCAAAGCAAAAGGGTGTAGAGATTACGGTTGCTGAAATTGATGGCGCTAATCATTTCTTCTCAAGCCATCTTGATGAAGCTATGTCAGCGATTGGGACCTATTTGGATACCCCTCGCCATGCGGATGAAGACGCCTAAGCCGCAGCGATGCCTGCCTTATAATTTGCGATAAAGAGACAAATAAATGAAATCAGAATTTCTGCAGATTTTAACTGACCGCGGCTACATGCATCAGGCGACAAATTTAGAGGGGCTTGACGATCGGGCCGCCAATCAGATGATCTCTGGCTATATTGGGTTTGATTGCACCGCTAATTCCCTTCATGTTGGCTCGCTTGTGCAGATTATGATGCTTCGCTTAATGCAACGCACCGGCCATAAGCCAATTGTCGTTATGGGTGGCGGCACGACCAAGGTAGGTGATCCCTCTGGGAAAGATGAAGCACGCCCCTTACTATCTGACCAAGATATTGAACAGAACAAAGCCGGCATTAAAAAAATCTTTGAGAAATACCTTACTTTTGGCGATGGTCCGACAGATGCGGTGATGGTGGATAATGCTGATTGGCTAGATACATTATCTTACATCAAATTCTTACGCGATTATGGCAGCCACTTTTCCATCAACCGTATGATGGGTATGGAATCAGTAAAGCTACGCCTTGATAGAGAGCAAAATCTCTCATTCTTGGAATTTAATTACGCCATTTTGCAAGCCTATGACTTCTTAGAATTGCGTCGCCGTTATGGCTGTGATTTACAAATGGGTGGCTCGGATCAATGGGGCAACATCGTGACAGGCATCGATTTGACAAGACGTGTCGATAGCCAGGAAATTTTTGGTCTCACCTCACCCCTCATCACAACTGCCTCAGGCGCTAAGATGGGCAAAACCGCCAATGGGGCTGTTTGGCTGAACGAAGAACGCCTCTCCTCTTATGATTTCTGGCAGTTCTGGCGCAATACAGAAGATGCAGATGTAGGGCGTTTCTTGCGCCTCTTCACAGAATTGCCGCTCGATGAAATCACACGCCTTGAGAGTTTAGAAGGCGCTGAGATCAACGAAGCGAAGATCATTCTCGCCAATGAAGCAACAAGCTTGTGCCATGGCGCAGATGCCGCCCATCAAGCAGCAGAAACAGCACGCCAGACATTCGCCGCAGGGCAAGCCTCTGATGGCCTCCCACAAATAGAATTATCAGCAGATGCCGCTTTTGGCCTCTCTGTCATTGAGGCTTTTAAAGAGGTTGGACTTGCCGCATCTAACGGTGAGGTTCGTCGCCTGATTAAGGGCGGCGGTGCGCGCATCAATAATGTGTCAGTCACAAGCGATGATCAAACGCTGACAGAGGCTGATTTTGTTGATGGCAAATGCCAACTTTCCTCCGGCAAGAAACGGCATGCGCTTATTATTCTAGCCTAGCAACATAGAGCTATTCAGCGTTCAGCGTTTCATTATCACCAATGATACGCTCTCGTTCTTTGCCGAGCCAATCAGGGCTGAATAAATCACGGATAAGACCTGGGGCTAGTGATGCCACATTCACCGATGTCTCTGGGTCTTCGATCGGGCCTGTTACATTAAACTGTGTGGCAAATACCCCTGATTTATCAATCCCGGAGAGCAGCTGCCCTAAGATGGGAACGGCACCAATAATCTTTGAGAATTGATTCACTGGCACAAGATTGCCACTGACATCTACTTGTTTGGTATCGCTGTTATATCTTCCTAGCAGAGTCACACCTACAGCACCGCCTGACGCCGTCATATGGGTAATCTGATGCGCTTTGCCGCGCGTTTGGATCTCTGCCTCACCTCTTGTGAAGCGCGTGCCATCCCCTTCTACAAGGGAATATAAGCCAGCCAAGCCAAGCACTGAGAAGGCTCGAACAGCGGCTGGCGCCTCAATCACATTAAATTCTTCTAAGTTAATGGTGGTATCATAATCAGTGAATGACCCATTTTTAAATTCATTCACCAGCACCAACCGACCTGAGCGGATGGTATCCGTCACACCTAACCCAGATAGCACGCGGCCGGCATTCTGAGAGGTGATGATCAATAGCGGATCGTCGTCTTCAGACGGGCTATATTCAAGGCGTGCCTCTGCCCCACCAATCAAACCCACAGCGCTGAGATACTCCCCGCCAGGGCCAAATATAGCTGTCACGGTGCCCTGCTCCAAAAGTGGCTTGCCTTTGATAATCAACGACCCTTCTAGGGTGGCTTCCCCATTACCGTCCTTTTGCACTTCGCCAACCATGCGCCCATAGAGATCGATATCTGTCTCGACCAATAAGCGATTGGCCGTCATATCAAAGGCGATTTGCCGTCCCTCAGACAGGCCGTCACCTTGACGAAGCGCCCGCAAATCAAGGAGATCGCCCTCACCTGTTACGCTTAGCCCACCGTCTTTTTGAGGGATGATTTCAAGTTGCGATAATTTATTGCCTGGCCAGCTTACATTATCAAATTGTGCTTTGGCAAAACGCACCGCTTGGTCAAATTGAATGGCGCCTTGCCCGCGAAGGCCGCCGGCATCCACAGCGATATTTGAGATATCGCGAAGCCCGCCATTCACAAACCGGAAGGCAGATGCAAACTGACCTGTTTCACCTGGTAATTTCGCCCAGTTCAATAGCGGCACATTCACACCAGCCTGCGCTAAATCAGCCGTGATATAAAGCCCTGCCTCTTGAGCGGCCTCTTGATTAGTGCCAAGTGTTGTCGCAAGCGCAAACCGCCCGCCAATCTCACCGGTAATTTCCTGCCCAGAGAATGTGGCCGCTAATTCTGCCAACCGTGCATGCGGGGACATTTGCCCAGAGAGCCGCAAACGATTATCAGCAAGGGACAGGCTGAAATCGCCAGCAACCTCATCCACCTTTGCGGCGCCAGATATATCTACGCGGCCAGGGCGCAGAGCCAGCACCAAATCTGCGTCACTTACATCAAACTCCTGAAAGATGTTGGATAATGTGCCTTGCGTAAGCGTGGCATCTGCACTTACAAGTTGGAATTTCGCCTTCCGATTTGCAAGAGAACCCGTCAAATGAACTGATGCGCGCACATCGCCAGATAAATCAGAGATATCAATCGGAATATTTTCTAATTGATTTATCTGTGGCGCACCCAGAATTTGCACAATTTCCTCAGCTGGTGCCTCCCCCTTCAATTTCAAGGTGAGCAATCTTGTTTGACCGGCGGGCTGTAAAGCTGGGTTGATATAGAGGGTACTTGATTGCAGCGCCAACCTATCATGCGCCCCTTGCTGCACATCAATTGTGACAACATTGTCATGCAAGCTGACATGGGCACCGACATCTTGCAAAGGTGGTTGCCCTGCAAGCCAGGCAAATTCTGTCCCCACAATATCCAACTCAGCATCAAAGCGATCAATCGTGATTTTAGAAGATGCGTTATCGGCTGGTAGTGATAGGTCCAGCTGCATATCAAAATCAGACACATCGCCACCCGTCAGCGATTTACGGATATAGGCCAATGTTGAAGGCGCCACATCTTGTGGCCATAAAGATATCACATCTTCGATAGGTAAAAGCGGTGCTTGCGCTGCAACAGATATCACCTGCGGATGAAGCGCCTCATCTAACGACATGGACAAACTAGCAGCCAGCTCACTTGCCTCTGAGAATGTAAAACGGGCATCTGGAACGCTGACGCGGCCTGGCTCATAAATCACTTCACCCGCCGCCTTTTCAAACAAGATAGCGTCCTTACGCCCTGCCACTTTGATGGCGCCATCTGAGAGACTCAGCTTCATCTTTGCCGATGTCAGCTGTCCGCCTGCGCCAACATCCACCGATAACCGTCCCTTTGCCAAGCCGGTTAGGGCCTCATATTGGCCATAGCCCGTCGCAACTTCCACATCATCAATCTCGCCATTTAGTGATAATTTGGACAAGGTTAATGTTTGCGCGCGTTTGTTAAATTGCCCTTCAAAGGTGACAGCTAAGGTCTCAAACGCACCGCTAGAAAAACTCTCAACCATATAGGCGCGCACGGCTGGCAATGCCGCTTCAGGCCATTCGGCAAGCAGTGAGGTGATTTGCAAATCTTCAACGAGAACACTACCAGACAACCCTGTGATATCTTGCGCGAGGCCAGCCACATTCCCGCCAAATGTTACCTTACGGCCATCCTGCAGGGTTAGCGCCACATCTGACACGGTCAGGTAATCATCAGCACGGCTATAGGAAATCTGGCCACCAAGCACGGCATAGGCCTCGCTTCGCCCACCGAAAATGGGGAGGCTTCCCTCTCTTGCCCGCATCGTTGCGGTAGCTGATTGTATAAGCTGTCCTTCGCTTATCAAGGAAAGAGTCCCCTCTATCACACCTAGTTGCGATAAGGGCGCCAGCGCAGCAGGAACAAAATCGGCAAGTGGGGCCGTTGGCAGCTTTGTCACATCAAGCTTCACATCAGACAATAGCGTCAATAAATTCACAGCTGCTGAAAATTTGACATGACTGTCAGGGGCGTCCAAACCGACCATTTGACCAGTAACCTGTGCATTGCCAGCAGTATCAAGAGACATCTGAGCGGTAATATCTTCAAACCCAATATGTGATGAGCTTCCTTCTTTCCTTAAGGTTACACGTGCCTTCCTGAAAATGATTTCACGGTTGGCCAAGAGAGAGATGACCTGATTACGGGCCTGCGCCTCATTTGTTGATTGCTGCGACAGGCGCGCAAATAGCGCTGACCAGTTACCTGCCAGTCGCAAAGTTTCGCCCTCCTGCAACAGAGAGACATCAACCCCGTCAATCAAGGTTGACGCAAATTGCCCTCTCGCTAGCGTCGCAGGACTCACACGCACTTCTAAATGCGGCACAGTCACGGACTGTGCATCCAAACTTACCTTGGCATTTGTAAAATGAGCCTCAAATGCGAGATGCGAAATATCAAGATGAAGGGAGACGTTTTCAATGCGTGTCACCACACCAAGTTCAGGTACGGACAATGCTTGTTCTGCCCAACGCTTCACCCCACCTTGATGCTGGATATAGGCATACAGACCAGCGCCAATTAAAGATAATAACGCGATAACAAAAATAGAAATCTGAAACAGGACACGCAGAAAACGATAGGCAAACAAGCCCTTCTTCTCTTTTGATGAGGAAGCAGATTCTGGCGACGCCGATTGCCCCGCACCTGTTTTCTGTTTTGTGTCGTCAGATTGTGACAACCATCTATCCCCTTTTTTGCCCGCGCACTCTGGCTCGTTCACGACCACCAATAAAGCTGCAAAACTTGCTTATTAAAGCGCTGCAAGACCAACCCCTGAGCCGTTGTCATCATTACATAATTATGCACCAATTCCCAGCTAACAAAAAGGGAAATAAACTGCGTCAAAATGAACGGATGACAAGAGGTAAGTGATCTTGCAAACTATCATGGCGCATCCTATCTCTTAAGGGAGATATGAGGCGCCTGAGGGACGCCCCTAATACTGACATTATGAGGTCTGCTATGCTTGAAACTGGACAAACCATACCTGCTTTTACCCTACCAACAGATACAGGTCATTTTTCAACCGCAGACCATGTAGGGAAAAATATCGTTTTATTCTTCTTCCCAAAAGCAGATACCTCTGGCTGTACAAAAGAAGCCATTGCCTTCTCAGAACTTGCAGCAGAATTTGAAGCCGCCAATACAGTTGTGATTGGTGTGTCAAAAGATACACCACAAAAACAAGCCAAATTCCGCGATAAACACAACCTCACCTGTTTGCTGGGTGCAGATCATGAAAGCGATATCTGTGAGCAATTCGGCGTATGGGTTGAAAAATCAATGTATGGCCGCAGCTATATGGGCATCCAACGTGCTACATTCCTGATTGGCCCTGATGGCAGCATTCTGCATGTCTGGCCAAAGGTAAAGGTACCAGGTCACGCAGATGATGTTTTGAGCCACATTCAATCTGGCGGCTAAAACTATGACAACGCATCTGGATGCGGCACCTGCTATCATTGAAGCCTTTGCCATTTGTGATCCACGCGAAAAAGCTAAGCGCGTGAGACAGATTTATAAAGATCTCTGCAATGGCGGCTATAACAGGGTCTCGCAACAGGCTGTACAAATTCGCCCTGGCCGCCCAGATGCCCCGCAATTACTGGACCCACGTGAGGTTCCAAAACGGCGCATTACCAAAGCGCCAGAAGGGCGCATCGCGCTTTTACATGCGATTGCGCATATTGAGTTAAATGCGATTGATTTGGCGCTCGATATGGCGGTGCGCTATCAACATCACCACCTGCCATTAGATTTCACAAAAGATTGGCTATCAGTCGCTGATGATGAAGCAAAACATTTCACATTGCTGGCCGACCGACTAGAAGAGATGGGAAGCTTCTATGGCGCTCTACCAGCACATGATGGCCTATGGCAAGCCGCTGAATCGACGAAAGATGATTTATTGGCACGTTTGGCAATCGCGCCTCTCGTTCTAGAGGCAAGAGGCCTTGATATCACACCGCAGCTTTTGAAAAAATTCTATAACATAGAAGATTTGGCATCTGCCGAGATCCTAGAAATCATCATGCATGATGAAGTGGGGCATGTCGCCACAGGGAAAAGATGGTTTGATTATCAATGTGGCATGGAGCGTCTTGACCCAATCAGCACATGGCAAGGCCTTGTGAAACGGTATTTTCATGGCCAATTAAAGCCACCCTTTAATATTTCAGCTCGCAATGCCGCGCGCTTTTCAGCTGCTTTCTATCGCCCCATAGCAGCCTCAGCCTAAGTTAAGTTAGGCGTTGTTTAGACCTTGCTACCAACACGGGCAGCAAGGCTCGCCTCGATGAAATTATCTAAATCGCCATCTAAGACACCTTGCGCATTACCTGTTTCGACCTGCGTCCGTAAATCCTTCACCATTTGATAAGGATGCAAAACATAAGATCGAATTTGGTTGCCCCAGCCAATGTCTGATTTGGTGGCATTCGTATCATTGGCTGCTTCTTCTCGCTTTTGAAGCTCCAACTCATAGAGACGCGCTTTTAGCATATTCAGTGCGGTAGCGCGGTTACGATGCTGCGAACGGTCGGACTGACATTGCACAACGATACCTGTCGGCACGTGGGTGATCCGAATAGCAGAATCTGTGGTGTTCACATGCTGCCCGCCAGCCCCAGAGGCTCGATAGGTATCTACACGCAAATCAGATTCTGCGATTTCGATATCAATATTGTCATCAACCTCAGGATAAATCCAAACAGAGGCAAAGCTAGTATGGCGACGCGCCGAGCTATCATAGGGTGAGATACGGACAAGGCGGTGCACACCTGACTCAGTCTTTAGCCAGCCATAGGCATTCACACCAGCGACGCGTAATGTCACTGACTTGATACCCGCTTCTTCGCCTGCGCTCTCTTCCATGACTTCAAGTTTAAAGGCGCGAGAATCAGCCCAGCGCGAATACATCCGCATGAGCATGGCCGCCCAATCTTGGGCTTCAGTCCCGCCTGCGCCGGGATGAATTTCAAGGAAGCAATTATTCCGGTCTGCCTCACCAGATAATAGGGATTCAAGCTGTTTCTTTTCTGCTATTGCGGCAAGAGACAGAATCTCAGCCTCTGCTTCAGCTACAATATCCCCATCACCCTCTTCTTCACCAAGGGCCATCATTTCCAACTGTTCTGCCAGCCCACCTTCAATCTCAGCTAGGCTAGCCAATGCATTTTCAAGGTACGTTTTTTCTTGCATCACAGCTTGCGCCGTTTCCTGATTATTCCAGAAATCAGGATCAGAAATTTGTGTCATCAACACATCGAGGCGTGCTTTTGATGCGTCTACATCAATATGTGTTTGCAAAAGGCCAATGGCGGCTTTGATCGTTTCGACGGCGTGATGTGTTTCTGCCTGCATTGCTTGTTATGCCTTATGTGCAATAGGGGTCAAAGATATGCCACTTTAATACAGTGCTGGCGCAGACGGTGCAACTGGCTTTACGGCACCTGCATCAGCTTTCATGCCACCGTCAATAATCTGACTAGCGCCAGGAAATTGTCCCGGCTTGAAGGTCTCTAAAACAGCTTTGGTATCTTTCAAAGATACCCGCAACCCTGTTTCCGCAGATACAGGGATGATATTCACACCATTGGGACGACGAAACGGAATGGTGGGCGCAGATTCAAGAGCCTCAGACATAAATTGCCCAAAAATAGGAACAGCAGCCGTTGACCCTGTTTCTCGTTTACCAAGCGGACGAGGCGTATCATAGCCAACATAAACACCAGCGACCAAATCTGGTGAAAAGCCAATAAACCACGCATTTGTATTGTCATTGGTGGTGCCTGTTTTCCCAGCAATCACAAGGGCATCATCTTTGATTTTACGTCCTGTCCCGCGCTGAATAACCCCTTCTAACATCGAGACCATTTGATAGGCTGAGGCCGGGTCAGTGAGTTGGGCGCGCTCATCCTCCAATACAGGGATGACATTCACCAATTGCACATCATCACTTTGGCAAGCGCTGCAATCACGGTCATCATGGCGATAGATTGTCTTCCCTGTCCGATCTTGAACACGGTCAATGAGTGTTGGCACAACATCCTTGCCACCATTTACCAAAATGCCATAGGCCGCTGTGATAGAGAGCAGGTCAGTCTCACCAGCGCCAAGTGACATCGATAATAGGGGTGGCATATTTTTATCAATGCCAAATTTTGCTGCATAATCAGATACCACATCCATGCCAAGCGCCATCGCAAGACGGGCTGTCATCAAATTACGAGACTGTTCAATGCCGACCCGCATAATGGAGGGGCCGTAGAATTTCTTCGTATAGTTGGCTGGCTTCCATTTTGGTTTCCCAGGCCCTTGATCAACAACAAGGGGCGCATCCAAAATCCGCGTTGTTGGCAAATAGCCCTGATCGAGGGCTGCGAGATACACAAACGGCTTAAAGGCCGATCCAGGTTGCCGTTTGGCCTGTGTCGCGCGATTAAATTCCGAATTGCGATAATCATAGCCGCCAGACATTGCTAATACCCGGCCCGTATGAGGGTCTAGCGCAACCAGAGCGGCATTCACAGCTGGAATTTGACCAAGCGCGTAATCCCCATCTTGCACCTTATAATCCCTAATGCGCTCTTTTGCTTCTTCGGGTGGCTGCACCATGATGATATCACCGACCTGAAGCGCTTCGGTTAAAGATTGGATAGGTTGCGGGCGAATGCCGTCTTTGTTACGAGGGGGATAGGCCCAGTTTGCAAGCGCGAATGGAATTTGTGCAGACCCACCACGCACGTAAATATAGGCCATTTTATCTTCGACCTCTGTTACCAATGCCGCATAGCGGTTTTCCGGCATAATGGCTGTATAGGCTGCGAGCTGTTCTTCTAAATCTTGGGAGGGATCCACCTGACCAAGAGGACCACGCCAACCTTGGCGTTTATCCAAAGCTTCAAGACCTTCACGCAAGGCGCGTTCAGCAATCTCCTGTAGGCGTGGGTCTAAGGTTGTACGAACGGCGAGTCCCCCGCCATATAACCCATCGGCGCCATATTGGGAGATGAGCTGACGCCGCACCTGTTCAGTAAAATATGGAGCTGACGCACTATCTGCCCCTGTCTGATCACGATAAGATAACGGCTTGGCCGCAGCCTCTGCTGCTGTCTCTCTACTGATATATCCATTTTCAGCCATTTGGCGAAGCACCCAATTACGGCGCGCCAAAGCTGCTTTAACTTTACGTGTTGGGTGATAATTTCCAGGAGCCTTGGGCAGCGCTGCGAGATAGGCCATCTCATGTAATTCAAGCTGATCAAGCGCCTTATCAAAATAATTTAATGAGGCAGCCGCCACACCGTAACTAGCGAGGCCAAGATAAATTTCATTTAGATATAAGGCTAAGATCTGTTCTTTATCAAAGGCACGCTCAATACGGATGGCCAAAATCGCTTCTTTGATTTTCCGTTCATATGAGACTTCATTAGTGAGCAAAAAGTTTTTAGCCACCTGTTGCGTGATGGTTGACGCCCCAATCGGACGACGCCCTGTTCCATAATTCACGATATTGGTTAGGACGGCACGACCCAGCGCTTTGAGATCAACGCCAAAATGCTCGTAATAACCTTTATCCTCGGCAGATAAGAAGGCATGGACCAATTTCGGAGGAATAGCTTTGGTTGGCACAAATAACCGCTTTTGAGTGGCATATTCTTCTAAAAGTGCGCCATTCCCCGCATAGATCCGCGTGACCACATCTGGCTCATATTTCGCCAATTGCCGATAATCTGGCAAATCATTACCATAAGTCCAAAATATCCACAGCACACCGCCAATCACAGCCGCGATCCCAATGATTGCAAGAGTCAATAAGCCAGCTATCCACTTTATCATGCGGCCTACCATAGACTTAGATTGCGGCGATACTGGGGCAGTCATCAGCGACCTGATTGTTCCAAATAGGTGATGATAGCGCGCTGCAATCTGTCAGCGAGCCCAGATAAATAGGTTGTTGAGCGTAATTTAGCTTCTTCCTCACGATTGGTCAGAAAGCCCATCTCAAACAACACAGACGGGATGTCAGGAGATTTCAACACCGCAAAGCCTGCAAACCGGTGCCCTCTCTTATTACCACCCGGCAAATCTTTGATTTCTGTCAAAATCTCATTTGCTAGATGGGCTGATTCATTCATTGATTCTCGCTGAAACATCCGAAGCAAAGCTGTGGCAGCAAGCGGGTCTTCGCCCTCTAGGTCAGGACCACCAATCAAATCCGCCTGATTTTCACGTTTTGCAAGATAGGCCGCTTCCTTATCAGATGCTTTGTCTGACAAGGAGAACACACTCATCCCTTTTGCCTTTGGGTTATGAAACGCATCTGCATGCAACGAGATGAAAAGATCTGCCTGCGCCTCTCTTGCTAGATTGATGCGTTGCCGGAGCTTCAAATAACGGTCATCATCTCTTGTTAAAACAGCTCTAACACGGCCTGTTTGATTCAATTTGTCCGCTAAAATGCGCGCTGCTTTCAAGGTGACTTCTTTTTCAATTGTGCCACGCGCACCAGAGGCACCAGGATCTTTGCCGCCATGGCCCGCATAACCCATCACAACCCACAGTCGCTTGAAGAAGGCAGGACGTGGTGCAGGTTGCGCAATCGAGACGCTGCGCCCCCCCTCATCAGGTGTATTGATTGTGGGCGCAGCCGTAACAGTATTAGCCGAGATCGCATTATCAAGCGCGGCATCGGCTGAAAATTCAGTGATATAGGGCTGTTTCGCAAGTGCAGCTTTCGCCACCTTAAAGGCAGTGGGACCTCTCTCAAGCAGATCGATCACAATACGGTGCCCCCCTTGGTCACGAGGGGGTAATAAGAAGACACGCATCGGCGCCGCAGGGCCTTTTAATTCCACAACAAGGCGGCCTGTCTCTTTATCGGGAGTACCATAGCGATAGGAGGCAATGGGCCCCTCATTAAGAGACCCCATAGGAAGAAGAGAGCCTGCATCCCACGCGGCCCCGGCCACATCCATGACCAGCCGGTAAGGGTTATCAAGTAGGAAAAGACGCGCTTCAATGGGGTTGCTCATCTCAACGACGAGCCGCGTCGCATCAGCCCCATCAATAGCCACACTTCCCATACGCAACCCGGTAAAGGCATTGTCAGCCACTGCCATATTATGAGGCATCATCACGGTAAGCATAAGGCTCGTGAGCCACAATTTGACAAAAGATAATGGCGGTAAGACTTGGGTTAGCCGCATAATATGTCTGCCCTTATTGCTCCAAACACCTATGTGACGCATCTCATGCGCGCCGCTAATCTACCCAATCATGTGCCACAGGGCTAGGCAGAACTTCAGAAAAGAAACGGAATTGCAAAAGATATGAACAACCATCTGAAAAGACTTGCAGAATAGAAGAGGAAAAGAGTAGGTTATGGGTAAGGATTTTAATCTAGCGTGCTGATGCCCCAAAAATCTAAGGCGGCTTAGCATTGATGGATTTTAAAATGAGAATGCCACTTTGGTATTTTTACGAAGTTGATGAAAAAGGCATGGAGCAAATGGCAAGACGCCCGTTGAGGCGCTGCCGACATGCTGGCAAAAGATTGTGTTAGGGGCCGTGCAAATGAATGCCGCCTTATGTTTAAAGAGGGAAAACGCGCAGACGAGCATATCTGGCAACAGATATGCTTTTGCTATGCCGGTTCCACCGCAATCAATTGACCCATCAGTGTTTTCAGCACTTACAGACCGCTCATCCACAACCTCGCTAGAGGCTGGGGGCGGCGTGGGAACCTCAAATTATGACAAAAAAATTGCTTATCGACGCGCATCAGCCCGAAGAAACTCGGGTTGCGCTTCTCAATCACAACCGCATTGAAGAGTTTGATTACGAAAATAGCTATCAAAAACAACTAAAAGGAAATGTCTATCTCGCACGTGTAACACGTGTTGAGCCGTCATTACAGGCAGCCTTTGTTGAATATGGTGGCAACCGCCAAGGCTTCCTGGCTTTTAGTGAAATTCATCCCGATTACTATCGCATCCCGGTCGAAGATCGCGAAGAGATAGAAGCAGAAAATGCTGCTGAAACCGCTGAGGATACTGCGGCAGAAGATGGCGAAGACACCCCTGAAGTAGCCGAAGATGGCAAGCCTGAAACATTAGGCGGCGAAGATGAAGTTGAACAATCACGCCGCTCTCATAAAGCCTTTGCCCGTCGCTATAAAATCCAAGAAGTTATTACACGCAAACAAATTTTATTGGTGCAAGTGGTCAAAGAAGAGCGCGGAAACAAAGGCGCCGCTCTGACAACATATCTGTCATTAGCAGGGCGTTATTGCGTCTTGATGCCAAACGCCAATCGTGGTGGCGGTGTATCTCGCAAAATTGCCAATGTTGCTGATCGCAAGCGCTTAAAAGCGATTGTGGAAGATTTGGATGTGCCGCAAGGCATGGCAGTCATCGCGCGCACAGCTGGCGCAAAGCGCACCAAAACTGAGATAAAGCGTGACTACACCTATCTGACCAAATTATGGAACGAGATCCGCGAAAAAACGCTGGAATCAGAGGCCCCGTCTCTCATTCATGAAGAAGGCTCACTGGTGAAAAAAGCCATTCGCGATATCTACACAAATGACATTGACGAGGTGTTGGTTGAAGGCGAAGAAGCCTATAAGACAGCCAAAGCCCAAATGAAAATGCTTATCCCGAGCCACGCGAAAAAAGTGGTGAAATATGATGAACAGCCTCATTTGTTCCAAACCTACAAAATCGAAGAGCAGCTAGAATCTATCTATAGCGCTGAAGTGGTACTGAAATCAGGTGGCTATATTGTCATTAATCAGACCGAAGCCCTCGTGGCGGTAGATGTCAACTCTGGCAAAGCCACAAAAGAGCGCAATATTGAAGAAACTGCGCTGAAAACAAACTTAGAGGCTGCCGAAGAAGTGGGGCGCCAACTGAAGCTGCGGGACCTGTCTGGTCTGATTGTGATTGATTTCATTGATATGGAAGAAAATCGCAATCAAAATGCTGTTGAACGTCGCTTAAAAGATGCTGTTCGCAATGATAGAGCCCGCATTCAGGTCGGATCTATCAGCCATTTCGGCCTTCTTGAAATGTCACGTCAAAGATTGCGCCCATCGCTTGTTGAGACGGTGAGCCAAACATGTCCGCATTGTGAAGGGACAGGACGCATCCGTTCAACGCAATCTTCTGCCCTACAAATCTTGCGTGTCATTGAACAAGAGGCTGAGAAAACAAAAGATAGCAGCCTCACTGTGACGGTGAATGATGAAATTGCGCTTTATATTTTGAACCATAAGCGTGAAACAGTGGCCGATATTGAAAAAACCTTTGGGATTTCAATCATCATTGCCGCTGATAAATCCTTGATGGCAGATGGCATTATTTTGAATGGCACGATGCGGCAAGCCAACAACCAAGCCGCCCCGCAACAAAATCAGAATAATCGTAAATCGCAATCGCAAAAACGCGACTCATCACAGCAAAAAGACAATGGTCAGGCCAATAATGGCCAAGCTAATAATGGCCAGGCCAATAATGGTGAAGCACCTGATGGCGAGACCCAAGAGGGTGACGAGGAAAAAGGCGAAGGCAAGCGTCGTCGTCGCGGCAGACGTGGCGGCAGACGTCGTAAGAAGCGCAATGCTGACACAGATATTGTGGCAGATGAGGCACAAAACTCAGACGCAAATGAGGCCAGTGACAATGATGGTGCCTCAGATGCCGCTGATGGTAATGAGGCCGCCGCTGATAAACCGAATAAGCGTCGCCGCAGTCGTGGTGGCCGCGGCCGCAATAATAAAGCTGCCCCAGCCGCGGTAGAGCAAACTGATGCGCCAGAAGCTGATACCGCATCGCAAGCAGCTAATGAAGCTAGCACTGAAGCGTCTGAACCAGCCGCTGTAAAAGACAAGGCAGAGGTCAAAGATAAGCCTGCGGCGAAGAAGAAAGCAGCTAAGAAAAAGGCGGCGAAGAAAAAGACAGCGAAAGCAAAAGCAGCACCAGCCGATGATGATGCAGCAGCTAGCGAAGAGGCTGTAAAGCCAAAAGCGAAAAAAGCGGCAAAAGCGGCAAAGAAAAAAGCTGGCAAGAAAGCGGCGAAGAAGAAAGCAGCACCAGCGGATGCATCACCAACAGATGCCACACCAGCAGAAGCTGTCGCGGCACCAGCGGATGCAAGAGCCCCGATTTCATCACAACCCGTTGATGTGGTTGAGGTTGGCAGCAATGAGGCACCTGCCAAGCCTAAAAAGGGCTGGTGGTCACGCTCTTAGGCGTCACACAGCCAAAATCCTGTCATAGATAAAAAGAAAGGCACCGTGAAGGTGCCTTTTTTATTTGCCGCCTATTTCTTGGCTAGGCAGATTTTTGCTGCGGGCGTAATAATCGCTCTGTGAAACGATTAATGCGGCGCACAGCTTCTTTCATATCTGAGGTTTTGCCGGCAAAAGACAACCGCACAAAATGGTGGCCTTGTTCGGGGTCGAAATCCACACCTGAGGTGAGAGCAACCCCTTCCTCTTCTATCAAGGCCTTTGCAAAGCTCAAACTATCATCCGTAAGCGCACTCACATCAGCATACAAATAAAACGCACCGTCACATGGCGCATGATTACCCAAGAAAGCTGGGTGCAAGCCATAAAGCAAGATATCCCTATTCTCCCGATAACGAGCCACATGGTCATCAAGCTCCTCAATAGCAGAGAAAGCTGCTACGGCCCCTAATTGAGTCATTGTGGGGGCAGAGATAAATAAATTAGCTAATAGATTTTCAATTTTACTACGCAAATCGCAAGGCATCACCATCCAGCCAAGACGCCACCCCGTCATTGAGTAATATTTTGAAAAGCCAGATATAATGATAGCATCATCATTATAAAGAGCGGCTGTTTTATTTGGCTTATCATAGGCTAGCCCATGGTAAATTTCGTCTGATATCAGCCTGACTTCATGTTTATCACACCAGTCACAAATCTCTTTCAATTCAGCTTCGGACAAGACCACACCTGTCGGATTATGAGGGCTTGCGATGATGAGGCCTGCGGGCAATTCATCCCATTGCTCCATCTCCTTAAGGGCTGGCATCCAACCTTGTTCGGCACGTGCTGGCAAAGCAACAGGCTCAATACCAAGTGCTAGCATCAAATTCCGATAGGCCGGATAACCTGGCGTTGGCAAAGCGACCTTATCTCCCACATCAAAGGCCGTCAGGAAGGCAAGCGCAAACGCTGTGGATGAACCAACAGTCACTGCTAAGGCACGCCGATCAGTCTTATAGCCATATTGCGATTGATAATGCTGAGCGATGGCATCACGCAGTGCCGGCACGCCCAAAGGAAGGGAATAGCCATGGGTGCCTGTCTCTTCAAGAGAGGCCATTAAGGCTTGCGTGACGGCTTGCGGTGCCGCTGTTGATGGTTGGCCAATTTCCAAATGGATAATATCTTGCCCGGCGGCCTCAAGCTCTTGTGCCTTACGCATACCTTCAAGCGCAAGAAATGTGGGAATATCTGAGCGGTTTGAACATTTAATCATGGAGCCATCGTGCCTTTATTAATCTTTTCTAACAAGCCTCTTTGAGGCAAAGAACGCTATCTTCATTTTCCAATAAATATGGTATTATCAGGCCTCAAGGCTCAAACGAGCCAAAAGATGAAATAGCACTCATTGCGAAATATTAAATTTCATTTTGTAATCATATTGTCAAATTAGTCATATTTATATTTTATTCTAAATTTTGTATTTTTTTCGAATTATATTTTAATATTACGGTAAATTACTATAAACCTACGATAAATAGATTAGCTTATGCACGTCTCTGCCTTTTTTCATGACATGATGGTTTTTTTATGGCACCGCTTTACCTTAAAAGCCCGCTCATCTTGTTTTGCCTTATTTGCGATACTTAGCCTGATAAGTACTGCGCAGGCTGGGATTATCCGAGACACAGAAATCGAAGATGGCTTTTTTCACCTGACGCAACCATTAGCGCAAGCTGCCGGAATGGATAGTATCACTATTCGTGTTGTCGTTGATGATAGCTATAACGCCTATGTGATGGGGGGCGATATTGTCTATATTCACACTGGGTTATTGACCAGCGCGAAATCAACAGCTGAAATTTTGGGGGTCATTGCCCATGAAATTGGACATCTCGCAGCTGGCCATGCGCCGCGCCGCGCCATAGCGGTACAAGAGGCCGGTCTAACTAGCACATTGGCGGCGGTTGCAGCGGCAGCCCTTGCTGCTTCCGGTGCCTCCGGTGATGCGGCCTTTGGTGTCGCCATTGGCGGCCTTGACCGTGCCAATCGTAATTATCTGCAATCTTCACGATATGATGAGGCGGTTGCTGATGAATGGGCATTGAGGATTCTGAAAGACAGGGATATTGCAGCAACAGGACTAGCTGATTTCATGAGGCGCCTTGCTGCACAACGGGCCCTGCCTGAAAATCGTCAATCTGATTATTATATGACCCACCCTGCTGCTGGCTCTCGCCTAGCTACCTTTGATGATCATATTCGCGACCATGGCACCGAGAGCCCAGGCATCACCCCTGAAGATGATATGTTGATGCAACAGATCATTGGCAAAATTCGTGCCTATTCAGATGCACCAACACAAACATTAAAAGAAGCGCTGGCGGCCAAACGCAAATCAGCTGACTCAAGCACAAACCGATGGCCCGCTTACACCAGTGACCAACATCTCTATCGTACAGCCATCGCTCATTTTCGTCGCGGCGATATGCCAGATGCATTAAGCGCGATTAACGAGCTCCGTAACCGCTATGATGATAACCCTTATTTTCATGAATTTGCGGGTGACATCTATCTGTTTGATTATCAGTTGGCAGACGCGATCACAGCCTATGAGCGTGCGATAGCCTTGCGCGAAGCTCCTTTACTGTATTTCGGGCTAGGCCGTGCCTATCTTGCTTCTGGTAATGCCGGTGAGGCTTCTCACTTTGCCAAGGCAGCAGATGCCTTTGCAAAAGCTGTCTCAGGGGAGCCGCGCTGGCCAGCATTGCGCCGACAATTAGCCATCGCCCTCGGTCGCAACGGACAATTAGCGCAAGCGGATATCGCCCTGGCTGAAGAGGCCTTATTGCTAGGTGATAAGCAGCGCGCCATCCAAATGGCCAAGCGCGCCCTCGCCCAAGAGGAGATAAGCAAGGAAAGCCGCAATCGCGCCAATGATATCTTATTTTCCTTAGGCGGTCAGGATTGATTTCACCCTATAAGGCGCTATAGTAGCGAGATAAGTTTTACAGAGCGATCAGGCAACCAAGCCGCAACCAAAGGACATAAGCGATGAGAAATTTATTGGCAGCATTTTGCGTGATTGCGAGCATGGCAAGCACACCAGCCTTCGCTGAATTTTCAACATCGCAAAAAAATGCGCTCAATGAGTTATTTGCGACTTTCATCAAGGAAAACCCCGAATTAGTGCGCGAAGCGCTCATCGATCTGGCAACGCGTGAAACCGCAGCCCGCCAGCAAATGGCCTTTGACTTTGTTCGTCAAGATGAGGGCGATCCCTATATTGGCGCCGGTGACGAGGCTGATATCATTATCTATGAATTCTCTGATTATAATTGCGGCTATTGCAAACGTGTCTTCACACAATTACAGGCTGTGTTGGAAGATGATGACAAGGTGCGTTTGACTTTGAAGGAATATCCTATTCTGGCAGAATCCTCTATCGAAGCGGCACGTGCGGCCATCGCTGCCAACCGCCAAGGCAAGTTCCCTGAATTCCACGCTGCCATGATGGGCTGGCGTGGCGGCTTGTCACTAAGCACCATTTTATCAATCGCTGTTGAAGCCGGCCTTGATGTGGACCAGCTAGAGGCTGATATGAAAGATAAAGAGATTGATGCGATTATTGCCCGCACAAGACAAGCTGCCCAGATGCTTGAACTGGAAGGCACGCCTGCCCTTCTCATTGGTGATCAGCTTATCCCTGGCGCAGCCTCAGCAGCAGAGATTAAGCAAATCATCGCATTGCAACGCGAAAAACAAGCCGGCTAGTCATTCTGCATGATGCAAAATGGCAACGAGCAATGGTTTTCATTAGCAATTTGACACAGAGCTGACTAAGATGAAGCCCATGATGAGTGAGAAACGACTTTTATTGCTGAATGGCCCAAATTTGAACATGTTAGGCACAAGAGAGCCTGAACATTATGGTCACCATACCCTGGCAATGGTAGAAGATGATTGTACAGCGCTAGCGACCTCGTTGGGGTTTCGCATTGATTGCCTGCAATCTAATCATGAAGGTGAATTAGTCACAGCAATCCAAAATGCGGTGAAAACGCATGATGTCATTATCTTTAATGCTGGCGCGTACACCCACACATCAATTGCGTTGCGAGATGCGCTGAGCCTCTTTGATGGGGTTGCGATTGAAGTGCATTTATCGAATGTCTATGCGCGTGAGCCATTCCGCCATAAATCGCTTATTGCTCCTGTCGTAAATGGCGTTGTTGCCGGCTTTGGAGCACAATCTTATTTATCAGCTATTCATGCTGCAAATGGACTTTTGCAGCAGCAAACGAAATCATAAATATCAAACCATAATGTGAAGGTAGGAGATTATTGGTATGAGCAGTTCAGATAAAGCAAAGTCTGGCCTATCAAAAGAAGCCAAGCTGACAAGCGAATTAGCAGGCATCCTTGATGAGCGTAATTTGACAGACATTGAACTTGAAACAGAGTCTCTGTCCATTCGCGTATCACGCACCGCGGCGACACAAACTGTTGTTGCGGCAGCACCAGCAGCGGCGGCACCAGCAGCAGCCCCCGCAGCCCCCGCTCCGGCAGCGGCCCCTGCAGCAGACGCCGCCCCAGCCGCACAGGCCGATGATTTCGCCGGCCATCCTGGTGCAGTGAAGTCGCCTATGGTTGGCACATATTATGAGGCCGCAGAACCAGGCGCTGCACCTTTTGTAAAGGTTGGCGATAATGTACAGAAGGGCCAGACCCTTTGCATCCTTGAAGCGATGAAGGTCATGAACCCAATCGCGGCACCACAGGCAGGCACAGTAAAACATATTGCTTGCGAAAATGGTCAACCTATCGAATTTGAACAATTGCTAATTGTGATTGAATAAGATGTTCAAGAAAATCCTCATTGCAAACCGTGGCGATATTGCTCTGCGCGTGTTGCGCGCTTGTAAGGAGCTGGGCATCCCAACTGTGATTGTCCACTCAACAGCTGACGCCAATTCTATGCCTGTGCGCCTTGCTGATGAATCTGTTTGTATCGGCGGCGCCCCAGCATCTGAATCCTATCTAAACATCCCAGCCATCTTAACCGCGGCTGCGATCACAGGCTGTGATGCCTTGCACCCTGGCGTTGGTTTCCTCGCAGAAAATGCTGATTTCGCTGAAATGGTGAAAGCCCATGGGCTCACCTTTATTGGCCCTGAACCGCATCATATTCGCTCAATGGGCGATAAGGTAGAAGCCAAAATTACAGCTGCAAAAGGCGGCCTACCACTTGTGCCAGGTTCACCAGGCGCCGTTCACACTCTCGAAGAGGCGCAAACGCTGTCGAAAGATATTGGCTTCCCGCTTCTTGTCAAAGCAGCCTCTGGCGGCGGTGGACGCGGCATGAAAGTCGCAAACACCGCAGATGATCTAGCAGAAGCTTTCTCGGCTGCGCGCTCAGAAGCCAAAGCTGCCTTTGGTGATGATACGGTTTATCTTGAGAGATATCTTGATAATCCGCGCCATATTGAAATTCAGGTGATCGCCGATGCGCACGGAAACACAGCGCATCTTGGTGAACGTGAATGCTCTGTGCAGAGACGACATCAGAAGCTTTTTGAAGAAGCCCCCTCTCCGGTACTGACTGACACACAGCGTGCCGATATTGGCGCGGTGGCAGCCAAAGCGACAGCTGAAATGGGCTATCTGGGCGTTGGCACAATGGAATTTTTGTATCAAGATGGCGAGTTCTTCTTCATCGAGATGAATACAAGAATCCAGGTTGAGCATCCTATCACTGAAGAGATCACAGGCATTGATCTTGTCCAGGAACAAATCAAAGTGGCAGCGGGTGAGAAGCTCAGCTTTAGCCAGGATGATGTGACATTTACAGGTCATGCCATTGAATGCCGCATCAATGCGGAACATCCAGAAACCTTCATGCCAATGCCAGGCAAAGTGGCAACATTCCACCCATCTGGTGGCACGGGCATCCGGATTGAATCGCCACTCTATGCGGGTTATAGCATTCCGCCGCATTATGACAGCTTAATTGCAAAACTCATCGTCTATGGCCGTGACCGTGACCATTGTTTGGCACGCCTTCGCCAAGCCTTAGATGAGTTCATCATTGGCCCAATGCCAACAACGTTAGACCTGCATAAGAAGCTTGTGAATGCTGATGCTATTAAAGATGGTAGCTATACTATTAAATGGCTGGAAGAAGAGTTTCTTGCCAAAGCTGAGGGGCAATGAGCCAAGACTATATCTTTGCCCCTGTGACCCTCAGAAAAGCCTATAGTCTGGGCGTCTTTCCGATGGCCATGGCCAAAGATGACCCAGACTTGCATTTTTTTGAACCTGATATTCGGGGCGTTATTCCCATCATGCCCCCTCACATTCCCCGCCGTTTGTTACGACAGGTCAAACAAGCCCGCTATCACATCCGCTATAACACTGCCTTTGCCAAGGTGATATCACAATGCGCCGAAATTACGCCGCAACGCGCTGATAGCTGGATCAATGATGAAATTATCACACTTTATATTGCCCTGCATAAAATGGGATTTGCGCATAGCGTTGAGGTATGGGAAGGCGATGCGCTCATCGGCGGGTTATATGGGGTAAAATTAGGTGGCGTCTTCTTTGGCGAATCTATGTTTTCACGCAAATCCAACGCGTCCAAAATCGCCCTTGCCCACTTGATGGCACGGTTACATTATGGCGGGTTTAGCCTACTTGACGCGCAATTCCCCAATGACCATCTTGCGCAATTTGGCCTCATCGAAATGCCAAAAGACATCTTCCAAACTGCCCTGCAGGCTGGCTTGCGGCAAGAGGCAGACCTTGCCTTGGCCACAGGCGAAGAGGTAATGATTGGTCATCTGATACAGCTCAGCAAAGATAAGTCATAAACCGGATGCTCAAGGGCTGACACAGCGGGGCTTGATGAAAACATCCACCCATTAAAGACAATTTGCGGTGGTAATGTAGGGTCATGCCCGACATCCCTGATTGTTAGGAAAGCTGCATTTTCCGGCGGCTCTTCAGGCGGACGATAGGCGCAGCGATGCACCAATATCTCTAAGGTACCGAATCGTTCAGGATTATCTAATGCAACAGTTAGGGAGGAGATACGCGCTGTGATTTTATCAAGCGCTTGCAAAGAGGCAGATGACGCTTCTAGCCAGCTATCAGCGGCAACTGGCATAGCCATGACGATGCCGCAAATAGCAAACAGGAAGCGCTTAACCATCAGACCCTGATGAGAAGACAACCTTGCCCAAGAGATCAGTCAAGCTGACGGGGTCTCTGGTATCATAAATCACATCACCAGCGGCCAGCATCTCATCTGAAATGCCTGGCATGACCTCAAGATAGTTGCCTCCTAATAGAGACGACGCTGTGATTCTTGCTGAACTATCAGCTGGCAACTCGATGGCAGCATCAATGGCCATAACCACACGCGCGCCATAGGTAATCGGGTCAAGATTTTGGTCAATCACTCGGCCGATTTTAATCCCAGACAACATAACATCGTCACCATTTGAAAGGCCTGCCACACTGCCGAACTCAGCTTCAATTTTGTAACCCTGCCCAGATGTCACATCAGCAGCCTGATAAGCCACATAGATGAAGAAGGCTGCACCTGCCAGCACAACCGCGCCCATGACAGTTTCAATCATATTTCTTTGCATCGTGACCTCGCTCGCTTCACCTTACACTGCCCCCAGCTTTAGGGAGTCCAAGCCTCATAATCACCTGTTGTGACAGCGCGTTTACCGCCCTTTAATACATGGCCTTTCGGCTTATGGGCATATTGTGTACCTGTGAGGTTTGGCAAATGTTCTGTCTGCCACTCTGCCTTCTGGTATCCACCTGCTGGTGGAGGAGTCTGTTCTGTGTAGTGAAGCCAGCCATGCCAATCAGCCGGCACTTTTGATGCCTCAACCCGGCCATTATAAAGCACAAAGCGCTTCGCACGGCCATTTGAGCCAGCTTTCTTCTTTTCAAAATAACGATTGCCAAAAGCATCTTCGCCCACTTTTGCCGCTGTCATCTTGATGAACATTTCTGAAATAAGCTTCATAACACTCTCACAGTATATCTTGTCAGTGACCCTTGTTTTACTGCCAAACAAGCTGAAAAGCAAGACACGCAAGCCGCCCATAGACGCAAATCCACAGCCTGCTTATGTCAATCAAAAAAAGTAAAAAAATTTGTCAAAAATAGGGCAAAGATATTTGCCAACCCCCACCATATCATGTAGCCTAAAATTCCGCTGCTACTATATCTAGTGGTTATCCACATGAACAATGGTAGCTAAGCATCGAAAATTACTGGTTTCTTTGAAGTTTATCCACGAGGTACAAAATGCGTTTCGAAAGACGGCACACAGAGAAAGGTCGGGACCCCTTTTCTTCTATTGCGTTTCGCTCTGCGACGAGTGAAATTAAAAATCCTGACGGCACAATTGTGTTCCGCGCAGAGAATATTGAAGTCCCCGAGCAATTCTCGCAGGTGGCTGCCGATATCCTAGCGCAAAAATATTTCCGTAAAGCCGGCGTTCCTGCTGCGCTCGTGAAAGTCGAAGAACATGATGTACCATCTTGGCTATGGCGCTCAAAAGCAGATGACAAAGCGCTAAAAAAGCTCCCAGAAGATGAGCGTTTTGGCGGCGAAACATCAGCAAAGCAAGTTTATCACCGCCTAGCGGGCACGTGGACTTATTGGGGCTGGAAAGGTGGATATTTCAGCTCTGAAGACGATGCGCGGACTTATTATGATGAAATGTGCGCGATGCTTGCCTTGCAAATGGCAGCACCAAACTCACCACAATGGTTTAACACAGGCCTGAACTGGGCCTATGGCATTGATGGTCCGTCACAGGGTCACCATTATGTTGATTTCCAAACAGGCAAGATGGTGCGCTCAAAGTCATCTTATGAGCACCCACAGCCACATGCTTGCTTTATCCAATCTGTAGACGACGACCTCGTGAATGACGGCGGCATTATGGACCTCTGGGTTCGTGAAGCCCGTCTCTTTAAATATGGGTCTGGCACAGGGTCAAACTTCTCACGCTTGCGCGGGTCTGGTGAAAGCCTCTCTGGTGGTGGCCGGTCATCTGGCTTGATGAGCTTCTTGAAAATTGGTGACAGAGCCGCTGGCGCTATCAAATCAGGCGGCACAACAAGACGTGCGGCTAAGATGGTAACTGTTGATATCGACCATCCAGATATTGAAGAATATATCGATTGGAAAGTGGTTGAGGAGCAAAAGGTTGCCGCCCTTGTTGCAGGTTCAAAAATCACGCAAAAGCATATGAATGAAGTGATGAGCGCTTGCACATCTTCAGATGATGACAGCCGCTTCAATCCGCGCGAAAATAAAGAGCTGAAGAAGGCTATTCTTGCTGCTCGCCGTGATATGGTGCCAGAAAATTATATCCAGCGCGTGATTCAGTTTGCTGAGCAAGGCTATACAGAGATTGAGTTCAAAACCTATGACACTGACTGGGATTCAGAAGCCTATCTCACAGTCGCAGGTCAAAACTCAAATAACTCTGTCCGCGTGACGAATGACTTCTTGAATGCCGTGAATAATGGCGGCGATTGGGAGTTGATCAAGCGTATCGATGGTAAAGTCGCAAAGCGTGTCAATGCCTCAGAGCTATGGGAAAAAATTGCCCATGCCGCGTGGGCCTGCGCTGACCCAGGCTTGCAATATGACACTACGATTAATGAGTGGCATACTTGCCCAGCAGGTGGACGAATTAATGCGTCAAACCCGTGCTCTGAATATATGTTCCTTGACGATACAGCCTGTAACTTGGCGTCATTGAACCTAATGCAGTTCAGACATGAAGATGGCTCATTTGATATCGAAACCTTTGAACATGCGGTTCGTTTGTGGACATTAGCACTAGAAATCTCAGTGATGATGGCGCAATTCCCATCACGTGAGATCGCGCAAGGGTCATATGATTACCGGACATTGGGCCTCGGCTTTGCCAATATTGGCGGTCTGCTCATGGCATCTGGCTATTCTTATGACTCAGATGAAGGACGTGCCCTTTGCGGTGCTATCACAGCTGTGATGACAGGCCGGTCTTATGCGACGTCAGCAGAGATTGCGTCTGAGATTGGCGCGTTCCCTCGCTATGAGGAAAATGCCGATAATATGCTTCGCGTCATGCGCAACCATCGCAGAGCCGCGCATTCAGAAAAAACAGGCTATGAAGGTCTGTCTGTTCTGCCGGTGCCACTAGATGCCGATAATTGCCCAGAAGCTGGCATTGTTGAAGCCGCAAAGGCCGCATGGGATGATGCCCTGTCATTGGGTGAGGCACATGGTTATCGTAACGCACAATCAACCGTGATTGCACCAACAGGGACCATCGGCCTTGTTATGGATTGTGATACAACCGGGATTGAGCCTGACTTTGCTATCGTGAAGTTCAAGAAATTGGCCGGCGGTGGTTACTTCAAAATCATCAACCGCGTTGTACCAGAGGCGCTCACACGTCTCGGCTATGATGCCGATCAGATCGAAGACATCACACGCTATGCAGTCGGTCATGGCAATCTTGAGAAATGCCAAGCTGTTTCAATCAACGCCTTGCGTGATAAAGGATTTGGCGACAAGCAACTTGATGTGGTTGCCAAAGCACTTGAGAACGCCTTTGATGTGAAATTTGTGTTCAACCGTTTCACATTAGGTGATGAGTTCTGTCGTGACACTCTCGGCTTCAGCGATGAACAGCTAAATGATTTCAACTTCAACATGCTAGAAGCTCTTGGCTTCAGCAAAGAAGAAATCGAAGCAGCAAATATCCATGTTTGTGGTGCCATGACACTGGAAGGGGCACCACACCTGAAGGATGAACATTATCCAATCTTTGATTGTGCCAATGTCTGTGGTCGTATCGGCAAGCGCTTCTTGTCTGTTGATAGCCATATCACCATGATGGCGGCTTCACAGCCTTTCATCTCCGGTGCTATTTCAAAGACAATCAACATGCCAAATAGTGCGTCTGTCACTGAATGTGGTGAAGCGTATATGTTGTCTTGGCGCCTTGGTTTGAAGGCAAATGCTCTCTACCGTGATGGCTCAAAACTCAGCCAGCCGCTCTCATCAGCGCTTGTTGAAGACGATGATGACGAGGATACAGTGGCAGATTTGGTGGCAACACCACAAGCTGCTGCAGTTCCGCAAGTGGTTGAAAAGATTGTTGAGCGTGTCATCGCCCAAACAGAACGTGAGAAACTACCACATCGTCGTAAGGGCTACACACAAAAGGCAATTGTTGGCGGTCATAAGGTCTACCTCCGCACGGGCGAATATGAAGATGGCCGTCTTGGTGAGATTTTCATCGATATGCATAAAGAAGGCGCAGCTTTCCGCTCATTGATGAATAACTTTGCCATCGCTGTCTCTATCGGCCTGCAATATGGTGTGCCGCTCGAAGAATATGTGGAAGCCTTCACATTCACACGCTTTGAGCCACAAGGTATTGTTCAGGGTAATGATGCCATTAAGATGGCAACATCAATCTTGGATTACACCTTCCGTGAATTGGCCGTATCTTATCTCGACCGCCATGATTTGGGACATGTGTCAAAAGATGACCTAGACACCAGCGCCACAGGCACAGGTGAAGCCCAGTCTGAGCTGCTGAATAAGGTAACAAGCCGCGGCTTTATCCGTAAGCAAGGGCTCGTTGTTTACTCAAACAGCAACACAGCCACCGCGCTTGCAGAAACAGCTGAAGCGACCACAACTATTGCCCCATCTGTGACATCAGAGGCATCGCCAACGGTCACAACACAGACAATGACAGCTGCCCCAACAAGCAGTAAGTCGGATCAGGTGCAACAAGCTAAGATGCAAGGCTATGAGGGTGAAAGTTGCCCAGAATGTCAAAATTTCACACTTGTGCGTAATGGTACATGCTTGAAATGTAACACATGTGGCTCAACAACAGGCTGTAGCTAAGCCTCAGACTGAAAAAGCATAAATCAGAGCCTCTGATGGATATTAGGGGCTCTTTTTTTATGGTATTATGCCAGCTGATAATTTGATTCTTATGGGAAAGGACCCTTCATTATGTCACTTGATGCTCGCCTTGCCGAACTTGGCATTACGCTACCAGACGCCCCTGCCCCAGCGGCCAATTATGTCCCTTATGTGGTCACAGGTAATTTAGTTTTTATCTCTGGCCAATTGCCGCTTGTTGATGGCGCTCTGACTATGACAGGCAAAGTTGGCACTGATATCTCAGTTGCAGATGCCGCAGCACAAGCCCGCATTTGTGGCATTAATATCCTAGCACAAGCCAAGGCTGCGTGCGGCGGTGATTTGTCCAAGATCGCACGTATTATAAAGCTCGGCGGGTTTGTGGCCTGTGCTGATGACTTCACCAGCCACCCTGAGGTGATTAATGGCGCCTCTGACTTAATGGCAGATATTTTCGGAGAGGCCGGTCAACATGCCCGATTTGCAGTTGGTACCAATGCCCTCCCACGTGGCACCTGCGTTGAAATTGAAGCTGTCATTGAGCTAAAATAACAATAAGTCACTGCTTGAAATAAAGGGTAACAGCGCCATATCAGGACTGTTACCCTTTTGATTTTACCGCTCTTTTTATGCATTTAAAGCCCATACAACATATCTCTGACATTGCAGAAGCTGAGTGGAACAGATTAATCCCTGACCGAAACCCCTTTTTGCGTCATAGCTTCCTTGCCGCGCTTGAAACTAGTGGCTCAGTTGGAGAAGGCACCGGGTGGGACAGCCTCCATTTGGCACTTTTTGATGAGACTGACACTCTTTGTGGGGCCCTGCCTTCTTATCTCAAACATCACTCCTATGGCGAATATGTGTTTGACCATAGTTGGGCGCACGGATTTGAACGCGCAGGCGGCCAATATTATCCCAAATTGGTGGGCGCTGTACCCTTCACCCCTGTGCCAGGGCCGCGGCTATTAACAGGGGCTGATAATAGCGAGGCTACACAAGCGCTCATTCATGGCACCAAAGGCTTAGTTGATAAATTATCACTCTCTTCGGCGCATGTGAATTTCATTACGGATGAGGACCGCGCGGCTTTTGAACAAGCTGGATGGATTATTCGCAAAAATGTCCAATTCCACTGGCACAATCAGAACTATAAGGATTTTGACGAGTTTCTAAGTCAATTTGCCTCTCGCAAGCGCAAAAATATTCGCAAAGAACGACAGAGCCTAATAACAAGAGGGGTAAAATTTCATCGCTTAACAGGCGCAGATATTATCCCCGCCCATTGGGACAAATTCTACCATTTCTATCTCGCAACGATTGATAAAAAATGGGGCGGCGCCTATCTCACACGGGCTTTCTTTGACCAGATAGGTGCAACAATGGCCGATGACATCCTCCTCGTGATGGCAGAATATGACGGCGAAATTATAGCTGGCGCATTAAACCTGATGAGCCCCGATTGCCTCTATGGTCGCAATTGGGGATGCGCGCTTGAGCTTCCGAATTTGCACTTTGAGACCTGTTATTACCAAGCCATTGAATTTGCGATTGAAACAGGGCGTGGCCGCGTTGAGGCAGGCGCACAAGGCATGCACAAGGTACAACGTGGCTACCTGCCGCAAATCACCTATTCAGCTCACTACATTCAACATGACGGGTTTGCTGATGCCGTCAAGCGCTTTTGTGAGATGGAAAATCGCGCGGTTGAAGAAGAGGCCCAAGAGATCGCAACCTTAAGCCCCTTCCGCCAAGCTGATTAGGATTTTGCCTTTTCAGCCTTTGCCGTCTTTTGTTTTCCACTGCCAGCTGACGCGACCGCTTTCACGGTAAGCGCATCACCTTTTAGGTCAATTTTGGCTAAGCCGCCATTTACCAAATCACCAAATAGCATTAATTCTGCTAATGGCTTCTTGATATGTTCTTGGACAACACGGGACAAAGGACGCGCGCCATAGGCCGCGTCATAGCCCTTGTCTGCCAGCCACTCTCGCGCCTTCACAGATAGCTCAATCTCTACAGAGCGATCAGCAAGCTGCATTTCAAGCTGCATGATGAATTTATCAACGACCATGCGCACCACGTCAGATGGCAACGCCCCAAAGGGGATGATGGCATCAAGACGATTACGGAATTCTGGTGAGAAGCCGCGTTCAATCGCTTCTTGGTCGGCATCAACCTTATTGCCGCGCCCAAAACCAATGGCTTGCTTTGACATTTCTGCCGCGCCAGCATTGGTTGTCATGATTAAGATTACATTTCTGAAATCAACTGATTTCCCATTGGAATCTGTCAATCGGCCATGATCCATGACCTGCAGCAGGATATTGAACAAGTCAGGATGGGCCTTTTCAATCTCATCCAACAGCAACACCGCATGCGGGTTCTGATCAATCGCATCTGTTAACAAGCCGCCTTGGTCAAACCCAACATAACCAGGAGGCGCGCCAATCAAGCGCGACACCGTATGGCGTTCCATATATTCAGACATATCAAAGCGAATAAGCTCAATTCCGAGTATTTCAGATAATTGCTTTGCCACCTCTGTCTTACCGACGCCTGTTGGACCAGAGAAGAGATAATTGCCAATTGGCTTTTCTGGTTCACGCAAACCAGCGCGTGATAATTTAATAGATGACGCCAAGGCCGTGATAGCCTGATCTTGACCAAACACCATGCGTTTTAAATCTGTCTCAAGATTGGCTAGTGCTTGCTTATCATCACGGCTCACATGCTTCGATGGGATACGCGCCATTGTCGCGATAGTGGCTTCCACTTCTTTTTGACCAATTTGTTGTTTGCGTCGTGAGGGGGCAACCAAATTCTGCGCGGCCGCTGTCTCATCAATCACATCAAACGCCTTATCAGGCAGCTTTCTGTCATTGATATAGCGGGCCGCAAGCTCAACCGCTGTTTTGATAGCTGCTGATGTGAATTTGACACCGTGATGCGCTTCATAGCGTGATTTCACACCATTCAAAATCTTGATGGTATCAGGCACTGACGGCTCTGCCACATCAATTTTTTGGAAGCGTCGGACCAACGCGCGGTCTTTTTCAAAATAGCCGCGATATTCCTTGTAAGTGGTAGACCCAATGCAACGCAGGCTACCATCTTGCAAGGCTGGTTTTAATAGATTTGAGGCATCCATCGCCCCGCCTGATGTGGCACCTGCTCCGATGATTGTATGAATTTCATCGATGAATAAGATAGCCTGGTCATTATCTTCAACTTGCTTCATCACGGCCTTGAGGCGTTCTTCAAAATCGCCACGATAGCGCGTGCCAGCCAAAAGTTGTCCCATATCAAGCGCATAAATCTCTGCGTCCTTTAAGGCATCTGGCACCTGTCCTTCATGGATACGGAGTGCCAAGCCTTCGGCAATGGCTGTTTTACCAACCCCTGGGTCGCCGACATAAAGCGGGTTATTCTTTGACCGGCGGCATAGGATTTGCACCGTTCTATCAACCTCTGCCTCACGGCCAATCAGGGGATCAATTTTATTCTGCGCTGCCTTTTCCAATAGGTTCACTGCATATTTTGATAAGGCGTCTGCCCCACCTGATTCTGCGCCCTCTTCGGCAGCCTCATTATCAGAGGCACCTTGCGGTGACTGCCCCTGCCCATGACTAATAAAGCTCACGGCTTCAAGACGTGACATATCAAGCGATTTCAAGAAGAAGACGGCATGGCTATCTCTTTCAGAGAAGAGCGCAACCAACACATTTGCCCCTGTTGCAAAGCCGCGGCCTGAGGATTGGGTATGAATGATGGCGCGCTGCACCACTCTTTGAAACCCAGCAGTTGGCTGAACTTCATTATTTGAGGGATCAGCGCTGATGATGCTGGTCAATTCATCTTCAATATGAGAGATGAGCAACTCACGTAATTTTTCAATGTCAACCTGACAGCCTAGCAAGACCTCTTTGGCATCTGGGTCATCGAGAAGCGAGACGAGCAAATGTTCGAGCGTTGCAAATTCATGCGCATGCTCGCTCGCCAATGCCATAGCTCTTGTAATGGTGTGCTCTAACTCTTTTGACAGCATGACACGTTATTCCTTTTCAAGCTGAAGCTGGAGGGGATGTTCATTCTGACGGGCAAAATTCATCACCTGTGCAGCCTTTGTCTCGGCAATCTCATAGGTAAAAACACCGCAGACACCTACGCCTCTTTGATGGACGTGAAGCATAATGCGCTGGGCTGATTCATGATTGTGACCAAAAAAGCGTTGCAACACCATGACCACAAACTCCATTGGCGTATAGTCATCATTAAGCATCAGCACCCGGTAAAGAGGAGGCTTTGCTGTTTTGATGCGTTCCTGCAGAACCAAATCACCATCGGGATCTTGATCTATTGGTTTTTTATCTGCCATGTCACTTCCATTAACCAACTTGTTACCTGTTAATGATATTGGCATTTTTACTGAAATTGGAAGAGGGAGGCGCAAAATTCTTTAGGCTTTTCACAAGATGGTGATCCCCAAGATCCCTTCCCATTTCTAGCATCGTCACCCGTCCAGACCCCCACCATTGACAAAGCCGCGCCTCATACCGATATGCAAGAAGACGCAGTGAATGCCTCCTATGCTGCCTCGCAGGTAGGAGCTTCATCCCACATATCAGCAGAGCCTCTGATGAGGGCTGTTGCCTTAAAGATGGAGATAGTAATGACAATGGAAAACCTAACAGCCTTGGTGCGCACTGCCCTTGGCACGGCCCAGAATAACGCGCTTACCGCCAATCATAGCCAGCTAAAAGCCACGCATCTTATGCAGGCGATGCTAGAGGATGATACATCCCTTGCCGCGACACTCATTGGCCGCTCGGGTGGTGATGTTACGGCGCTGAAGGCCGCTTGTGATGCCACCATCGACGCCTACCCTACCTTATCTGGTACGAGCCAATTATCGCTTGATACCGCTTTGGCAAAGATTTTGGCCGAGGCTGAGAAATTGGGCAAAGCCAGAGGTGATGCGTTTGTTGCAGGAGATATGGTCATCTTAGCCATGGCACAATCCCGTGATGAGACCAGCACACTGCTGCAAAAAGCAGGCGCGACAGCCGCTGCGATTGACGCCGCAATTACCGCCATGCGCAAAGGGCGCACAATCAACTCTGACAATGCAGAAGATCATTTTGAATCACTCAGCCGCTTTGCAATCGACCTCACTGCTAAGGCGAGAGCGGGTAAGCTTGACCCTGTTATCGGACGTGACGAAGAAGTGCGTCGCACCATTCAAATCCTAGCAAGACGCACGAAAAATAATCCTGTTCTTATTGGCCAGCCAGGAGTTGGTAAAACAGCTATCGCCGAAGGTTTGGCGCAACGCATCATAAATCGCGATGTGCCAGCAGCGTTACTTGACAAACAACTTATGGCGCTTGATATGGGCGCGCTTGTAGCAGGGGCTAAATATCGCGGCGAATTTGAAGAGCGTCTGAAAGCTGTGTTGCAAGAAATCACAGATCAAGAAGGTGACATCATCCTCTTTATTGACGAGATGCATCAACTTGTAGGGGCAGGCAAAACAGATGGCGCCATGGATGCATCCAATTTATTGAAGCCGGCCCTTGCCCGCGGCGAACTTCATTGTATCGGCGCAACCACATTGGATGAATATCGCACTTATATTGAAAAAGATTCAGCGCTAGCACGCCGGTTTCAGCCTGTCTTTGTTGAAGAGCCCACTGTCGCAGACACCGTGTTCATTTTGCGCGGTTTAAAGGAAAAATATGAACTCCATCATGGCATTCGCATCAAAGATGACGCGCTGATTGCCGCGGCACATTTATCGCAACGTTATATAAATGAGCGGTTTTTGCCAGACAAAGCCATTGACGTGATGGATGAGGCCGCCAGCCATTTGCGGATTAAATCAGACAGCAAACCAGAGGCGCTTGAAGACATTGATAGACAAATTGTTCATCTAAAAATTGAACAAGCGGCCTTGCTAAAAGAGGGAGAAGGACGTGCCGATAAGCGCCTATCCGCCATTGCCAAAGAGCTAGACGCCCTCGAAGCAGACTCCGAGGCCCTCACAAAAGAATGGGATGCTGTCACCCAGCAGCGCGGCGAAGTCACAAGATTACAACAAGAATTAGAGACAGCACGATATCATCTGCAAACAGCCCAGCGAGATGGCGCTTTGGAGAAAGCCGCAGAACTGACATATGCGACCCTTCCTGCCCTAGAGGCAGAGTTAAAGGCAGCAAAGGAAGCCGTTGCCGCATCAGCCTTAACAGATGAGGCGGTTGAGCCGTCTCACATCGCGCAAGTGATCGCCAGCTGGACAGGCATTCCGATGGATAAAATGCTCGAAGGGGAGCAAGATAAATTGCTACAGATGGAAGCCATTTTAGGCCGCCGTGTGATTGGACAAGATCAAGCAATATCAGCTGTTTCTCATGCAACACGACGGGCCAGAGCAGGTATCAGCGATCCTGATCAGCCCATCGGCTCCTTCTTGATGCTAGGGCCAACAGGGGTTGGCAAAACCGAACTTGCGAAAGGATTAGCTGATTTCCTCTTTGATGATGACAAGGCTATTTTGCGCCTTGATATGTCAGAATATATGGAAAAACATGCGGTATCCCGGCTTATTGGTGCCCCTCCAGGCTATGTTGGCTATGAAGATGGTGGTAGCCTCACCGAAGCGGTCCGCAGACGCCCTTATCAGATTATTCTCTTTGATGAAGTTGAAAAGGCGCATCCTGATATTTTCAATGTGCTTCTCCAATTGCTGGATGAAGGGCGATTGACCGATGGGCAGGGCCGTGAAGTTGATTTCCGTAACACACTGATTTTGCTAACCTCTAATATTGGGGCAGACCATCTGTTGGCCTTGCCAGATAATGCCGCCTCAGAAGAAGCCAGCGATGCTGTGATGGCAGATTTGCATCACTTCTTTCGGCCAGAATTTCTTAACCGTCTTGATGAGACCATTTTATTTAAACGGCTCAGCCGGGATAATATGGCAGAGATTGTTGAGTTGCAGTTACACCGTCTTCAAGAGAGATTGTCTGAAAAACATATCTCATTCACTGTCACTGAAGACGCTAAATTATGGCTTGGGGATAAGGGATATGATCCGCATTTTGGCGCACGCCCTTTGAAACGAGTTGTTCAAAATGAGCTTCAGAATATTTTGGCCACGTCTCTTCTTGATGGGCAATTTGGCGAAGGTGACACGCTGCTCATCGATCTAGATGCTACCGCAGACACCCTTACCATCACCAAACAAGACAAAATGTCTGAGGCTTAATTAAAGCCATTTTTAGGGATAGGCGGCCTTTTGCCGCCTACCCTCTTAGCCTTGAGGTGCATAAAACACCTATTTCATGCGAATGCACCATAGACATTACCGCAAGATTTAGTATGATTCACCTTAGCCGCTTCTAGATAGAGTGGTTTTCGTGAATTTACGATGAGTGGTGTGATCGTGAAATTTAGGCAGCATCTGCTTTCTTTCCTTGGACTTGCCTTGCTGTGTGTCGCGCTGATGGCGCCAACAACACCAGCGCAAGCCTCCAATCGTTATGCCGCAATTGTGATTGAAGAAGCCACTGGGCGTGTCCTATTTTCACGCAATGCGGATAAAAAATTATATCCGGCCTCTCTTACGAAAATTATGACGCTGTACCTGCTATTTGAAGAGATAGAAGCTGGGCGGTTAACCCTTGATAGCCGCCTTAAAGTGTCACGTGTTGCGGCTAGCCGGTCACCATCAAAGCTCTATTTACCTGTGGGCTCGTCTATTTCGGTTGAAAATGCCATTTTGGCGCTTGTGACTAAATCCGCTAATGATGTTGCCACCGTTGTATCAGAGGCCTTATCAGGCACGGAACGGGAATTTGCCAAACGTATGACACGGAAAGCCCGCGCGCTTGGCATGATTAACACGACGTTCAAGAATGCCTCTGGCTTACCAAACCGTAAACAAAAATCGACCGCCCGTGATATGGCGCGCCTTGGCGTGGCTATTCGCCGTGATTTTCCCCAATATTATCATTATTTCTCGCGTACGAGTTTCACCTATAAGGGGCGGAAATATGGGAACCACAACAAGCTCTTGCGTAGCTTTGACGGTACAGATGGAATTAAGACAGGCTATACCAATGCCTCTGGCTTTAATCTGGTAGCAGCGACCGAGCGCAATGGTGTGCGCCTCATTGGTGTCGTCTTTGGTGGGCGCACAGGCAATAGCCGCAATGCCCATATGACTAAGATTTTATCAGCGCAGTTCAAACGTGTTCAGCCTTTTGCCGTTCGTCAGATTGCGGCCGTTCCGCCGCCGCCGCCGCCTCGGCCGAATATGCCGGCACGTCCGCAAACAAAACCAGCCAGCGTAGAAGTAGCTGCGTTATTAGCCCCGCAAGATGTGCCTACGCGCATTGAAGAAGCGGAAAGCTGGGCTATTCAAGTAGGGAGCTTTGCACGCCGTGTAAATGCGCATAAAGCGGCCATCGATGCGAGACGTAATGCCGCCAAGGTTCTTAAACTTGTGCCAGCTGAATTATCAGTTGTGATGAGTGGTGAAATGCCACTCTGGCGTGTCCGCTTTGGCAATTTAGAGGAAACCGAAGCACGCGCGGCCTGTGCGGCTTTATTTAGCTCTGGCAAGGCGTGTATCGCCCTGCCGATCGCCCTTCATAAAGACGCTTAATATCTCTCAATATCTGGCAGTGTGTCATCATGCACACAGCAGGCCGGCAAGGAGTCTCTGAAGATGTGTCCCTTGCTATAGAGACCATCATGATTCTCCAACATGCCAGGCGCGATTGAAATCCGGTCACTATCTGCTAGCTGGTAGAACATCTGTGCATGGCAGGTCTTACAGAATCCACGTTTTGCAAAATCTGAAGACGCATACCAGTCAAGCATCTCTTCGCCCTTGGTAATGCGGAACAGATCATGAGCGGCACTTGTCGCGCCCCAACTCATACCAGCGATGCGCAAACAATCAAGACAATGACAAATTACAATGGGACGCAGCGGGCCCTCACAGGCAAAGGTCACGCTGCCACAATGACAACGACCTGTATAATGCTGACCTGTGGTTTGCGGAATCAAATCATCCATATGCGCCTCCTTTTTTCTGTCTGTCTAGCAACAACCAAAGCACGGCTTATGTCAATCACAACCCTATATTTAATGGAAATTTCGTCCCTTAGCCGCGGCAAATTTTGTGCCTGATGCTGTTTGCAAATGCTCTAAATAATGGTCGCATGACTCCAAACGCTCTGCGATGAAATGCAGTACGCGTCCTTCGCGCTGAATCCGCCCCACCACACCTAATAAGCGCGACTTTAAAATTGCCTGGCGATAGGTTTCACACAAATCTGGCCAGATAATCACATTCAAACTGAAATCACCATCTTCCATTGTGATAAACATAGTACCTTTGGCCGTGCCTGGTTTTTGGCGCACTGTCACAAGCCCCACTAAAGACAGACGCAAACCATGACGTGCTGTGGCAGCAATGTGACAACCTTGCCAGTTATCTTGTGTAAAATACGGGGCTAATAGGCTGATAGGATGCGCACGCAATGATAAGCCTGTGGCGCCATAATCCATGACCAATTTTTCCCCAATATGTGCTTCTGGTAACTGAATCACCTCTGTCTCGCCTGATAGCTTGTCACTTCTATGATGGGCCGCATCAAATAACGGTAATTTATGGAATTGTTCTTTGCCCAATTTCTTAATCTGCCAAAAGGCGTCTCTGGCTGTCAGTGAGAGGCTGGTAAACACATCTGCTTTTGCCAAGGCTTCCAACGCCCCCAAAGATAGATCTGCCTTACGCATCACCTCTTCTAGGGAGCGATAGGGTGATATACGACATGCCACGATGCGTTCGGCATCTGCCTTGCTCAGGTTGCGCACTAAACGGAGACCTAATCGCAAAGCGTGACGCCCATTTGCAAGTGGCTCTAACGTACAATCCCAATCAGATCGATTAAGATCAATCGCGCGCACTTCAACTTTGCTACGCCGTGCTTCGGAAATTAACTGTGCTGGGGCATAAAATCCCATAGGCTGCGCATTAATCAGTGCACAGATAAACACATCAGGATAATGGCATTTCAGCCATGCCGAGACATAAACAAGTAGCGCAAAACTAGCAGCATGCGATTCCGGAAAGCCATAGGTGCCAAAGCCTTCAATCTGTTTAAAACATCGCGTGGCAAAGGCTTCATCATATCCTTTGGCCACCATGCCTTTGACCATACGGTCATAAAATTCATGAATCTTACCATCTTTTTTAAAGGTTGCCATGGCGCGGCGCAATTGATCAGCCTCGCTGCCTGAGAAGCCTGCGCCAACAATGGCAATTTTCATCGCTTGCTCTTGAAATAATGGCACACCTAAGGTGCGCTCTAACACACCACGCAACTCAAGAGACGGATAGGTCACTTTTTCCACCCCAGCGCGGCGCCGCAAATAAGGATGCACCATATCACCTTGGATAGGGCCTGGCCTCACAATCGCAACCTGCACAACCAGATCATGAAAACAGCGTGGTTGCAGGCGCGGCAGCATCGCCATCTGGGCCCGTGATTCAACCTGAAAGACACCCACAGATTCCCCGCGGCACAACATATCATAGGTGGCTTTATCTTCGGGCGGGATAGAGGCTAATGTCAGGGCCTGATGATAATAATGATACATCAAATCAAAGGCGCGCCTGATACAAGACAACATCCCAAGAGCCAGAATATCAACCTTCAACAGGCCTAAAGACTCCAAATCATCCTTATCCCATTCAATCAATGAACGGTCTTGCATCGCAGCAGGGCGAATAGCACAAAGCTGGTCAAGCCTGTCTCTGGCAATCACAAAGCCGCCAACATGTTGTGAAAGATGACGCGGAAAGCCACGCATCTGGCGCGCTAATTTCAAGACCAAACGCAAATTAGGATCGTCTAAATTTAACCCTGCCCGGCGTAAAATCTCATCATCAAATTGCGCCCGCTCACGTCCCCATACTTCACCTGATAACGCATTTTGAACATCACGGCTCATCCCAAAAACTTTGGCAATCTCGCGCAAAGCACTGCGCCCACGATAGGTGATAACAGCTGCGGCTAGGCCCGCGCGATGACGCCCATATTTGAAATAGATATATTGAATGATCTCTTCACGTCTCTCATGCTCGAAATCCACATCAATATCAGGGGGCTCATTCCGTGCTTCAGAGACAAACCGTTCAAATAATGGCTCTGATCGCGCCGGGTCAACCGAGGTAATCCCCAAACAATAACAAATCGCTGAATTGGCGGCCGACCCTCGTCCCTGACAGAGTATCTGACGGCTACGTGCATAGCGGACAATATCAAAGACCGTGAGAAAAAAGGGCGCATAGGATAATTTGCGAACCAGCATTAATTCTTTGCGCAAATAGCCTTGTACAATCTCTGGCACCCCATCTGGATAGCGGTCTGCAGCACCACGCCATGTCTGAAAATCCAATTCATCAATCGCTGAACGACCCTTTGATAAGATTTCCTCAGGATATTCATATGATAATTCTGACATGGCAAAATCACAGTCTTGCGCAAAGGCATCAGCCTGATCTAAGGCCGCCTCATAGCCGCGCCATAAGCGCCGCATTTCCTGTGGTGTCCGCAAGACATATTCGGCATTGCGTGAGAGCAAATGCCCTGCGTCCTTCAATGTCGTCTTATGTTTGATACAACATAAGACATCTGCCAAAGGGCGGCGGTCAGAAATATGATAATGCGCCGCTGCTAGCGCGATGAACGGGATTTTGGCCGCTTTTGCATAATCTTGCATCTTATGAAGGCGGGCTTCGTCACCGCCATCACGGCAAAGATAGCCGCCCCCATAAAGCGGGCCTTTTACCAAGGTGGCCAAAGCCTGATACAAACGGTACAGCCCCTCATCAGGTTCTGATGGCGGTTGTATCACCACGGCGACATGCTCTGAGAGGCGAGACATATCTGCCATATGAGCTTTCACAGCGGTCGAGCTTGCTTCGCCTGCGGGCCTTTCATAAGACATATTAAGCTGACTTAATAGCTGGCAGATAGACCCATAGCCCTCGCGATTGCGGGCATATAAGGCGACATCAACCCCATCATGTAATGTGAGGCGCACGCCTATGAGGAGCTTAATCCCTGCCTCTTGTGCCGCCATATGGGCACGGACAATCCCTGCCATGGTGCCATTATCTTGAATCCCAATGGCATGCCAGCCCATCGCGGCAGCTGTCTCAACCATCTCATGCGGATGTGAGGCCCCTTCTAGAAAGCTGAAATTTGTCAGTGCGCCAATCAGTGCCGTCGTCATAAAATTATCTGTTACATCAAGAGGAGAAAGTGGAAGTCACGTCAAAAAACCCATGTTAAAAACTCAGGCAAAAAACCCATGTAAGAACCAATCGATTTT
>CALEYP010000008.1 GCA_937924895.1 uncultured Alphaproteobacteria bacterium | reverse complement strand
CTGATTGGTTTTCAAAAACAGAACCAGAGGGTGAGCTAAAGGGCCGATCTCTTGATTGGCCGAGAGGTAAGACCTTAGGGGGGTCGTCTTCGATTAATGGCTTACTTTATGTAAGAGGTCAGGCAGAAGATTATGATGGCTGGGCCCAAGCTGGTAATACAGGCTGGTCTTATGATGATGTGCTGCCTCTGTTTAAGCGGTCAGAAGCCTATTCAGGCCCTGATACAAAAGAGAGTCATGAGCTGCATGGTCGCTCTGGTACGCTCGCTGTCTCACCTATTCGTGCGAAAAGCAAAATCTCAGAAGCGTTTATTGGCGCAGCTGAAGAAATGGGTGTGCCACGCACAGATGATTATAATGGCCGTGTGCAAGAAGGCGTCGCCTATTTTGATCAGACAGCAAAAAGGGGTCTGAGATGCTCATCTGCCAAAGCTTTTTTATCACCAATTAAAGGGCGCAAAAATCTAACCATCCAGACACATGCCCATACGCATGAGCTATTATTTGCCGCGGGGCAGGATAGGGTTGTGACAGGCGTTTCCTATGATGTGAAAGGTGAGATGCGTCAGAGCATCCTGGCCCCTGGTGGTGAGGTGATTTTATCAGCTGGCGCAATTGGCTCTCCTCAAATTTTAGAATTATCAGGTATTGGCCAAGGCGGAGTCTTGCAGCAGGCTGGCATTACCCCGCGCCATGAGTTGCACGGGGTTGGTGAGGCGCTGCAAGATCATCTTCAGATACGTCTGGTGTTTGAGACAAATGTCCCCACATTAAATGATATGATTAATAGCCCCATCGGCAAATTACGTATTGGTCTTGAATATGGGCTTTTGCGACGCGGACCGATGAGCCTTGGCGCATCGCAAGTGACAATTTTTGCAAAATCAGCAACAGGGCTAGAGACGCCAGATATCCAATTCCATTTCCAGCCTCTATCGGCTGATAAGCCAGGAATTGTGATGCATCCTTTTTCTGGCTTCACATCATCGGTTTGTCAGCTTCGTCCTGAAAGCCGCGGGCATATCCATATCTCATCCCCAAAGGCGCATGATTACCCCAAGATTGTAGCGAATTATTTGACTGCACCAGCCGATCAGATGTGTGCCATCCGCGCGGTCAAATTTGCACGTCAAATGGCAGAGATGCCCGCGCTCAAGCCCTTTATCGTGCGCGAACATACCGTTGTGGGTGATATGAGCACAGATGAGCATCACCTAGAGGTGGCTCGGCAATATGCGCAAACTATTTATCATCCCACAAGTACCTGTCGGATGGGCCAAGATAGCCATGCGGTTGTTGATCGCGAATTGCGCGTCCATGGAGTGGCAAATCTGCGTGTGGCAGATGCGTCTATTATGCCGTCGATTGTATCTGGCAATACCAATGCCCCAACCATGATGATTGGGGAAAAGGCATCTGATATGATTTTGGCAGCGCGCCGCGCCTAACCTTATTGCGGACAGCTATAGCTGTTTTGCACAGCGCCTAATATTAGCAATGTCGCCGCAAAATCAAGATTATCCTGCTTCGCTTCCAGCCAAGATAAGGTCATGGCCTTTAGGTCATCCGGTGATGTCTCATCACCGAGGCAAATTTGCTTTGGTGTGCCAGAGGTTTTTTCAGCAATCAAATCCATGGTTGTAATCGCATCAACTGCCCCCGTGATATAGACAACACAAATGGCATCATCATTCGGGTTCTGTGATAGGCAATAATTCTGGAGCTGATAGCCGTTAATATAATCAGCCCGCGCCAACTGTGGGATAAGACAAGCTATGGCTAGCAGCGCAAACCCATAGGTTTTGATATTTGTTAGAGCGTGACGATAAATTGATGTCATGAACGCCTCCTAAGTTTGGTTAATCGCAGGCTAAGATAATCTTTGGGGGGGCAGCCCCTTCATGCACATCAATAAAGGCTTGAACACCAGCTTCTAAAGGCCGTATCTCTGCCCAGCCTGCGCCGGAAATATGGCCTTCAGTTAGTAATAAAAGTGCCTGAGCGAAATCTTCATTCTGATAGCAATAGGTGCCTCTGAATGAGATTTCTTGCAAGGTGAGACGACGTGTATCTAACCCCTCTTGGTTATCCTGCAGGCCGATATGAATAATCTGGCCGCCAGGCTTTACCAAATGGCTTGCCGCCTTGCGCGTCATGCCTGTCCCTACGGCATCTAGGATAATATGGGCAGATGATGCGCCTGGGTCGGTTGTTAGCGGATTATAGGCAGTCATGCCGCCGAGGCTCTGTAATAAGCTACGACGTCCGTCATTCACTTCAGCGATTTGGATATCAGCATAGCCATGATGCTTAAAGACGAGTGCCGCAAGTAAACCAATCGCCCCGCCCCCTAGCACGATGACTTTTTGGTCACGATTATATTGGTTGCCTTCTTCGGCCAAGCGAACAGCATGGACAGCACAGGCCAAAGGCTCCGCCAAAGCGGCCTCATGGAACGCAAGATGATCAGCAATCACCGTCACATTTGATTCATTCACGGCCACTTGTTCGGCAAAGCCACCTGGAACACGCATTCCCAAAAGCTCTCTTGTTGCGCATAGATGCTCAAACCCAGAAAGGCAGCTCTGACATGTGCCACAGGTCATAAGCGGATTAATAGCAACACGCTTACCTTTCAGAGATCCCTCTAACACGGTGCCAGCAATCTCATGCCCGAGGATAAGTGGGGGAATGCGCCGTGCGTCATGCCCATGCCAAGCATGCATGTCAGACCCACAAAGACCGCAATGTGCGATATCTACGATAAGTTGGCCAGCCTCTGCGTGAGGGGCTGGCTCATTACGTATTTCAGTGGTCTGTGTAGCGGTGTAAACCAGAGCCTTCATGGGTTTGTATTAGCCTAGATTTTCGCCAGGGAAATATTTCCGCAAGCGGACATCTGCTGAACGAGCATGGCCTTCCATACCTTCAAGACGAGAAATACGTGCTGCTGCAGCCCCTACTTCACGATTGGCCTCTCTAGTCATGCGCTGAGTTGTGACAACTTTCATATATTTATGAACTGACAACCCACCTGTGTAATGGGCGGCCCCTTTTGTTGGCAGAATATGATTTGTGCCAGAGCATTTATCGCCATAAGTCACAGTTGTCTCTTCGCCAATGAACAGAGACCCATAATTCTTAAGGCGAGCTGTATACCAGTCATCCTTGCTGGTATGGACTTCAAGATGTTCAGCAGCATATTCATCAGAAATCGTAGCCGCTTCCTCATCTGTGTCACAGAGGATCACTTCGCCATAATCACGCCATGCTGCCGTAGCCGCATTGCGCGCGGTCTCTGGAAGAGCATCAATATGCTTGTCCATTTGCGCCATCACATCATCAGCTAATTGCTGTGATGTGGTGATCAACCACGCAGGTGAATCAGGGCCATGTTCGGCCTGCGAGACCAAATCCTCAGCTACAACGGCCGCATCTGCTGTCTCATCAGCAATGATGGCAATCTCTGTTGGGCCGGCAAACATATCAATACCAACACGACCATAAAGGGTGCGTTTGGCTTCGGCGACAAAACGATTACCTGGGCCAACAAGAATGCGCGCAGGCTTACCCGTAAATAACCCAAAGGCCATAGAGGCAATCCCTTGGACACCACCAAGTGACAAGATGGTATCCGCACCACAGAGATTCATCGCATAGAGAATAGCAGGATTAGGACCTTCATTGCCATGCGGTGCGGTACAAGCAATTACATTCTCAACACCAGCCACACGCGCTGTCGCAATAGACATAATGGCTGAAGCGACATGCGCATATCGTCCACCAGGGACGTAACAACCGGCAGTTTCGATAGGAATAAGTTTCTGACCTGCCCATAAGCCCGGTGACAATTCTGTTTCAAACTCAGTAATTGAGTCTTTTTGCGCATGTGCGAATTTTGTCACACGGTCATATGCAAATTGAATGTCATCTTTGAGCTGCTGAGAGACCTTTGAGGCCGCCTCTTCAATTGTCTCTTGCGAGACAATTGCTGGACCTTCATAGCCATCGAGTTCGCGGCCATAAGCCAGGGCGACATCTTCGCCCCCGGTTTCGATTTTGGCCAACATATCGGTCACAATTTTGCGGGTTTCCTCTGTTCCTGTTTGAGGTGTTTTCTCCGCTTTTTTCAGATAGGTAATCGCCATCTTATTAGTTCCCATAAATATAGTTAGGTAGCCATAATGCGATTTGCGGGAAGACAAAGATCAGGATTAGCCCGATCAACTGAATACCCATAAATTGCATCATCCCAAGATAAATATCCTTTAGATCCCATTCAGGCACGACACCTTTCAAGAAGTAAGCTGACAAGGCGACAGGCGGGCTGAGCCACGCGGTCTGCAGGTTCACAGCCACCAAAATGCCGAACCACGTCAAATTCACATCTAGTTTGACAAGCACGGGGATCAAGATAGGCACAATAATCAAAACGATAGGGACCCATTCCAACGGCCAGCCTAGTAAGAAAATCATCGCCATGATGATGATCAAGATAAGCGTCGGCGATAATTCCCAAGCGAGAAGGAAATCTGTCAACATTGTTGGTGTGCCCAAGCGTGAGAATACCGCACCAAAGAAGTTTGAGGCTGCCACGAGGAAGAGGATTAGAACTGATAATTCCAATGTCTTCTGTAGCGCTTCAAATAAACGCTTGAAGGTAAGCTTGCGGTACGCCAAGGCGAGGACAAGCGCCCCAAAGGCGCCACAAGCGGCCCCTTCTGTTGGTGTGGCCCAGCCAAACAAAATAGAACCAAGGGCAAAGGCCACCAAAGTTGATGGCGGCACAAGACCCATGAAAAATTCATACCACAAATCGGAGAAGAAGAATCCAGCCGGCTTATGGTCACGAACCCAGCGTGAGGCATAATACATCAAGCCAGCCCATCCCAAAGGGATCAAGAATGATGAGAAGGGGAAATAGCCAGCAAGGCTACCATTCAGACCCATAATCATAAAGGTGAATAATAAGAGGATTGAGCCAATCACTAAGATCGCTTCTAACCAATAGAGATTAGAGGTTGTTGGCTGATCCTCTGGTTGCAAGATAGGACCTAATGACGGGTTCAACCAGCACCGAATCAAGGCATAAGCAGCATAAAGTGATGCCAGCAAGATGCCTGGGACAATCGCCGCGGCAAAGAGGTCTGTGACTGGCACTTCAAGGACAGGGCCCATCACCACCAACATGATGGATGGCGGGATCAAAATCCCCAATGTCCCGCCCGCAGTGATGGTGCCTGCGGCAAGCCGCACATCATAACCAGAGCGGTTCATTGTCTTGGCGGCCATAATGCCCAAGATCGTCACGGAGGCCCCCACAATGCCTGTGGCAGCCGCAAAGATTGTTGATACAAACAACACCGCGAGATAGAGCGCCCCTCTCGTGCGAGATAACATGAGCTGTACAGAGGTGAACAGACGTTCCATCAGGCCAGCTTGTTCCATCAAAATGCCCATAAAGACAAAGAGCGGCACAGCAGCAAGCGTTTGTTCCAACATCACAGAGTTGAATTGTAATGTCTGTAGATAGAAGACAAGTTTGCCGCCAAAGCCCCATGCGCCAAAGACAAAGGCCAAGAAAATCAATGTGAAGGAAATAGGGAAGCCCACAAAAATCGCAAGCAGCATGACAGCGATCATGATGACACCCACAATTTTCGGTGAGACGCCAAAGGCACCTTTGAGGCCATCACCTAATAGCATTTCGGTGGGAAGCAAATTCGGGAAGAAACTCTCTGCAAAAATTGCAGCAAGGCCAATAAGGTAAATCGGCGCAATACGGTCTAACCATTTGCGGCTTCCGGCATCTAGGTTATGACGGCAACGTAGGACTTCGGCGATACCTTGGAGCAATAGGAAAAAGGCGCCAAGCGGCATGGCTGTCCGGGCTGGTGCAAGCGGTGCCATCAGCGCTGTATCCATGGTGCGTTCCCATGTCATCCACGCTTTGTAAGTATATTCCGTCGATAGCCAGAAGAAGAACAGCATGGCCGGGAAATAGAATAAGAGGTACAAAATCGTGTCAACGCGCGCCTGCGTGACGGGTGACCAATTACGGAAGAGGAAGTCAGCGCGAATATGCACGCCGCGCATCAAGGCATAGCCAGCCCCAAGCATGAATAAAGCGCCACTAAACATCCGGCTGGTATCATAGGCCCACATGGTAGGCGCAACGAATAATTTCCGCGCCACAACCT
>CALEYP010000007.1 GCA_937924895.1 uncultured Alphaproteobacteria bacterium | reverse complement strand
CCATAAATAACGGCAGGAACCATCCCTGCGCGGCGAGCCGCACGGGCGGACCCCTTACCGACCCTATCACGCAATTTCGCGCTTACAGTTGTCACATCTGACATAGCATTCTCCTAAATATTGCTAGCCTCCATGCCTCCAGGGGTGCATGGATGTGCGTGATACCTATCGGGTTTTCGGGGAAAAGACAAGAAAAAACCCCCGCAAATGCGAGGGTTTCCTTGAAATTGACAAAGCCGCTCTTGCCTTATGCAAACAAGGATGAGACAGAGCGTTCTTCATTCACACGTAAAATTGCTTCGCCAAGCAATGGTGCAATTGATAATTGTTTAATATTCGCAGCGGCAGCGACAGCTTCTGTGGCTTGGATAGAATCCGTGATCACAAGCGAATTCAAAGGGCTAGAGACAACACGGCTCACCGCGCCCCCTGATAACACACCATGTGTCACATAGGCATCAACCGAAATCGCGCCAGCATCCATCAAGGCTTTGGCCGCATTACATAGCGTGCCGCCTGAATCGACAATATCATCAACCATAATACAATGGCGGTCGGAGACATCACCGATGATGTTCATCACTTCTGAGACACCCGCTTGCGGGCGACGCTTATCAATGATGGCCAAATCCGCATCTAAGCGATTCGCAAGCGAGCGGGCACGTACCACACCCCCCACATCAGGCGAGACAATCATTAATTTATCCTGATAGCGCTCTTTGATGTCATCGCGGAACACAGGTGCTGCAAATAGATTATCTGCTGGAATATCGAAAAAGCCTTGGATTTGTCCGGCATGCAAATCAATTGTTAGCACGCGGTCAGCACCTGCTTTCGTAATCAAATTGGCTAATAATTTGGCTGAAATAGGTGTCCGAGGACCTGATTTTCTGTCTTGGCGTGCATAGCCATAATAAGGCAACACCGCAGTGATGCGTCGCGCAGAGCCGCGGCGAAGCGCATCTAATGTGACCAATAATTCCATCACATTATCATTGGCAGGGTAGGATGTGGATTGTACGACAAACACATCTTCGCCACGCACATTTTCGTGAATCTCAACGAACACTTCCATATCGGCAAAGCGTCGTACATCAGCTTTTGTAATAGGAACATTGAGGTAGGTGGCAATCGCCTCTGCTAGAGGACGATTTGAGTTACATGAGAGAATCTTCATGAGCCAGTCTCAATCATAATTTTGGGGTCACACACGCCTCTACCTACCAATCAGTTCGCGTCACGGCAATGACTTTTGTGACAATTTTGTGACATTTTGCCCTAGATGATGCAGGACGCTAGCATGCCAAGGAAGCAAAGACCTAAGAATATCAAGAGATGCGGCATCTAATCCTCGTTTCTTACTGTGGCATCATAATCACACTAATCTGCCGGCCTGTATCGGGCTCTTGGCGATGAGTCGCGCGTCGATGCGAAAAAAAGCCTTGTGATTCGTCATACGTATCACGTCTCACATCACTGGTTTGTGCAATCGCTTGCGCGTCACATTGTAGAGCGACAAGCCTTGGTAAATCAAAAAGATATTTTGTCTCATCTGTGGGGTCAGGGGCAAAGCAAGGGGCGGCCTCTGGTGCGAGCGCTAACACCTCATCTTTCATATCAGCACCCACTTGATAGGAGGGCTGGGCAATGGTCGGTCCAATGACGGCTTTGATCTCGTTTGGCTTGGCGCCAAGCGCACACATCGCGGCAATCGTCGAAGCGATGATACCATTGGCCGCCCCACGCCATCCGGCATGACAGGCGCCAATTACCCCTGTTCCTGCCGCATGAAATAAGACAGGCGTGCAATCAGCGGTGAGAATCGCTAATCCGACCCCGCGCTGGCGCGTTACGAGCCCATCTGCCTTGGGACGGGCGGCAAGGTCACTCTCCTTTGTGATGGTCACCACATCACCGCTATGAATTTGGTATAGGCCTGTCATCTTGTCAGGGGCGCATCCGATAGTCTCTGCAACCAGCGTCCGATTCTGACTGACAAGCGCGCGGTCATCCTGCGAGCCATAGCCACAATTCAAGCTATCATAAAGGCCGGTGGAGACACCGCCAGACCGCCCAAAAAACCCATAAGCCAATGCCGCATGATCAAAACGGCTATCTGTTACAAACGGCACTGTCATCTCAGCGATCTCCCTCAGTCTGATAAGAGGCAAAGCCAGGCGGCACCCCATCGCCTTGCGGGACGAGCAAACCCACCTTAAAGGCTTGCCCCATCTGCGCCGGTGAGACCAGCCTATCAATCGCGGCAAGCAGCTGTCTATCTTGCTCTGGCATATCTTTGTGACGCAGCGCCTCCGCCCGCTCAGCAATCCCAAGCTCAAGCAAAAACCGTCCTTGTGGCACAGGTCCTATGAGGCGGGCTTGTGCGGCCTCTGCCACCTGCCCTAGCTGTCTGAAATCGACCCAATGGGTGATATCTGCCGCCCCGCAATCGCTAAGGGGCGAGACAGGGCGATGGTTTGCCACAGCTTGCAAAGTGTCACCAAGCTGGTCTGATTTGCCATAATCAATGACCAAAAGCGCGCCGCCATTCTGGGCGATATGCTGCGCCAGCTGTGTCATGATGGTGTCGCTGAGCGGTGAATATTCACAAATATCCCCATCTGTTGGGGCTGCTGGCAGGGGCGCATAAGGGATAAGCTCATCTGCTGTGCAGCGAGGGCCTGTTACAAAACATAATTCATCCCCTGATGTGCCAACAAGCCGATGATGCCATTGCCCATCTTGCCAAATGATTTGGTCGACACCAAGCGCATCAAAAAATTCATTAGCTACCCCAAATAACGGGGCGGGCGGCAAATTTGCCACATCATCTATCATCACAAGCGAGGTCTCGGATAGGCGGGCTTTTTGTTGGTCTTGAAACCCGTCGCTTTTTTCAAGCAAATAAAGCGGCCGCTGTGCTAGTTCACTGCCACACATCTCATAGCCGCGCTGCATATCAGCTGCCAGCGTCCCCCGACCAGGTCCCGCTTCAAAGCGAAAGCCTGCCTCAGCCCCCGCAAAATAGGGCGCAATATAAGCGAGCATAGCCGCCAGCATCTCGCCGAAAATCTGGCTCACTTCTGGCGCGGTGATAAAATCGCCTGTCGCCCCAATTGCCGTCCCTTTATGATAATAACCATCTTGGTCAGCAAACAG
>CALEYP010000006.1 GCA_937924895.1 uncultured Alphaproteobacteria bacterium | reverse complement strand
ATGCGCTCTTTGTTTATCACTGTCCTATTTGGTTTGGGCGTTGCTGGCAATATGTACCTTCAAGCCTTTAACAGCGTTATCCTAACAGAAAGTCTGACCTTTACTCTGATGCATATACTGATAGCTTTTGTATTAAAGGCTTTATATCAACCAGAGGCAAAACCTTACCGCGCCACAATTTTCATTGGAGTAATTGGCGGACTATTAGCGGCTTTAAAACCAGCCATGATCACCATGTTGCCGGCTCTGATGATTATAATTGGCCTCATCGCTTATCAGCATCGCCAGCGCATGGGACGCCACCTTGGGATCTACGGCCTTGCCTTTCTCGCGCCCCTTCTAGTGGAAAGTATGGCCTATTATCAAACGCATGAGGCCCGTGTCTCACTGCTGCCGGTAACCTTGTTCGGGAAAGCCGCTATCTTAACCACTGCCCCCCAATTTCAAATACCGTCATCTCTGTCAGTTGACGAGGCCGCGATATTACACGCCACCGATAATTTACTTGACCCGTATCAAAGCTGGTTGGAAAAAGAGACAAACCCCCTGGTAAGATCTAACATTAGAGGCAATATCGAAGTATTTGGGCAATGGGAAACGCTTCCCTTGGTGGAAGAACGAGAAGGCTTACCACGACCATCAGATGACATGCTTGCCGCAATAGGACGAGCTGTTATTGTTGAACATAAGATGGCCTATATTCGCTTATCGCTTAGCTATTTGAGTGAATTATGGGCTGTGCAATCTCTTGCGTTTTCCCATAAAATATTTGGAAGCATTCTCCCTATTTTTGAGGATGCGCCGCTCAATAACGCACTTCCCACATTTACCGCAAAAGGGGGGCCACTTGACCCAGAAAGTGGTCATTTTGCAAACTGGTTATCTGTGATTATCTTCCCTGCTTTTGCCCTATTAGGCCTTATCAGCCTGATAGGCGGCCTTGTGAGTGTCAGTGTGATTTTAGCAGGAGGCAGCAGAGGCAGCGGAGGCAGCAAAAGACCACTTACTGATATGGTTATGCTCGCGGCTCTTCATATCATTGGCTGGAGTAACCTTATCTTTATCGCACTTGTGAATATTCCAACACCACGTTATTTGATGCCTCATTTTGCTGGCTTTGTTCTAGCCGCTTTGATTGGCGTCACTCTCCTGATGCGCGTCCTGAAAACGCATACAGACGATAAAGCGCAAAACTAACACACATTGAAATAGCTGTCGCAAGAATCAATGCGATTAGGGGCGCTTGCGCTAAGTGCTCACTCCAGCTGGTCATGATGAGATATAGCCCAATATTAGTCAGCTGAGCGAAGAAATTACTCTGCACAAAGCGTATAAATTCACGCAGATTGGGTTTGGTCTTTACTTCAAATCCATAGGTGCGGTTGATATACCATGTCCACACCAGCGCAATTGGATAAGAGACAAGACGCGGCATCTGCGCATCAAGAGCAAGATGGGTGACCCCATAGTGGATAATGCCTGCCTCAATGAGAAACCCAACACCGCCGGCAAAAGCAAAAATTAGAATTTGTCGTTTAACGGGGACTGCCATTATTTTTCTTGTGGCTTGCGTGCAACAACC
>CALEYP010000005.1 GCA_937924895.1 uncultured Alphaproteobacteria bacterium | reverse complement strand
GATTGGCTGACCTAAAATGATATTTCGCCAGACGTGGTGCCAAGCTTCGATCAAGCGGTTGATACGTTCCTAGCTGCCAATTCACAGGTAGAGGCGTTGCTAGCAGATGGCGCAGTTGCGATTAACGCCACAGGCTTATCGGCAGAAGATATCCGCAATGGCGAGTTAGATGAGCTTTTCGAAGATGCCGAGGCTTTGATTGCGAATGCGCCGGTTCTTGTAGGCGCACCACAAGAGGTGCAGGCCGCTTTCCAAGCGCGCGCCCAGTCACGGCTTGTTGAGGCAAGTGGTGTTGCCTTACCAGATTTTGAGGCGGTCTCACTGGCGTTTGATGAAGATGATGCCGCAGCGTTGGCGAGAGCCGCGCAAGAAGAGACAGAGCGTCTATTGGCTGATGGTATGTATGCGGTAAATGGCACTGACCTCACTGTTGAAGATGTATTATCGGGTCAGCTTGACAATTCTATCGGCATCCCCACAGCCATTGTGAATGCCAGTGATGAGGTTTATGCCGCTTATGAAGCGCGCTTGAGTGAGAAGCTAGCTGAAGAGGCTGGTGTGTCATTTGCGCAATTTGATTTTGTGAATCAAGCTGTCTTGGAGGCTGGCGCCAGCTCCGCTGAGGAAGCGGGGCGCATTGCCGCAGAAGCCGCCGCGCGGTTTAATGAGCAAGCTGGGGCTGATGCCGCTGTAGAGGCACGACTGGCTGCCGGTCAGGCAGAAAACCTAGCCACGCTTGCCGAACAACTACAACAAGCCGCGATTGAGAGCGGGACAGAAGAAGCTCGTCGTGCTGCGGCAGAGGCTAGCCAAGCCGCTGAGCAAGCGGCCGTTGCAGCACGTGTCGCAGGAGAAGCGGCGCAAGCTGCCACAGGTGCCGTCGTGAGAAGCGCTGAAGAAGCCGCATGGGAAGCAGCATCCAATCAAGCCTATGAGCAAGCCTTGCAAGCGGCGGTAAAAGCCGTACGCTCTGCCGGTGATGCCGCAAGTGAAAAAGCAGAGGCTGCGGCTGTGGCAGGGCGCGCAGCCTTTGAGGCCGCAGCTATTGCCGCTGGTCGCTCAGCACAAGAAGCCGCAGAGAGTGCCGCAGGTGAAGCCGCTGAACAATCAGCTTTGCGGGAATTGGAAGGAAAATTGGAACGCGGTGAAATTACGCCCGAAGAGTTCCATGATGCGATTCAAGATGTACCAGATGGTGCGTAAGGACGCGCTACGCCATCGTCTTCACGGGCCCCAATTTGTCATGATAACATGATGTTTGGTGCTGTCATGGTCTATCTATCTTTATTTGTAGCAGCCTTTTTGGCTGCTACAATTTTGCCAGCGCAATCAGAAGCAGGGCTCGCAGGGCTCGTGATACTAGGTCAGTATCATCTGCTGTGGCTCATCATTGCCGCGTCTGTTGGGAACATTCTTGGCGCGGTGGTAAATTATGTGATCGGTGCAGGACTCGCATCTGTCAAGCGACCTAATTGGTGGCCAGAAACAGGACAGGCGGGGCAGCGCATCACTGCCTTTTATCAGCGCTATGGCGCTATAACTTTGCTACTAAGCTGGGTGCCAATCATCGGTGACCCGCTTACGCTTTTGGCTGGGGTTATGCGCCTCTCTTTTCCTTTATTCCTTTGCCTTGTGTCAGTTGCAAAAATTACACGCTACCTTGTGGTTGTGTGGCTCGCTCTGCAGTTTGCCTAGCGCTTTACCATTTTGCCGAAAAATCTTCACTGACTGGCTTGTGATTGCAGTGGTTCCATGCGAAGACAAAGAGGTCACCTCAAAAGGATATGATGATGGATATGCGCGCAATTTCGACCCTGACATTTGATTGTTACGGGACTTTGATTGACTGGGAATCTGGGATTTGGGATGGGCTGCAGCCGCTTCTTTTGGCAAATGGCTCGCAGCGCACACGTCATGCTAGCTTGGAAGATTTTGCAAAATGCGAAAGTGCGATTCAGGCAGAAACGCCAGACATGATTTATCCAGAAGTTTTGGCCAACACACATGCGCGACTAGCCGCGCAATGGGGATATGAAACAGATACAACTATGGATGCGAGATTTGGTGATTTCGTGCCTTATTGGCCAGCATTTCCAGATAGCGCAGATGCGCTGCGCCAATTGGCACAATCTTTTAAGCTTGTGATTTTATCGAATGTAGATAGGCAAAGTTTTCAAGGGTCAAATGCCCGTCTTGGGGTACAGTTTGACGCGATCTACACCGCAGAAGATGTTGGCAGCTATAAGCCAAATCCTGCCAATTTCCCGCATATGCTGTCAGGGCTCGCCGCTGACCATCAGGTCAACCAAAATGAAATTTTGCACGTTGCGCAAAGCTTGTTTCATGACATAAAGCCAGCTAAGGCGGTGGATTTGCCATGCGCTTGGATTGATCGGCAGAATTTGGAAGAGGGCGGCTCTTGGGGGGCGACTGCGATGGTCGGTGATGTCCCTCAACCAGATAAGCGCTTTATAGATTTGCAGTCATTTGCTGATTGGGCTTGTGGTGCAAAGCAAGCCTAAGCAGCCGTCAGAGGAGGATGTGATGATCAAGAAAGTGGCCATGGAGCTTGGGATGGGAACGTCTCTGCGTCATGCGAATTACACCGCAGCGGCCAAACGCGCAGTATCAGATGCGTTGTGGCGCAATGCACTCACTGTTGCGGATGCCATGGGCTTCACAAGAGAGGATATGATTATCGCGGTTGATATTGCTGTCCAAAAACCAGAAGAGGTTGATTGTGCCGCGGTCGCTGAGATTTTTCCCTATGGTAAGGTTGATGTATCTGCCTCCTTTGGCGGGCTAGATATTGTAAAGCCTGCTGATGCGGCGCGCCTTGAATCAAGTGATGTCACTGTGATTGCCCAAGCCGCAATTATTGTCTCCTTTGATTTCCCAGAGGAGGCCTCATCATGAAGCGGATTATCCTAGAAATGGGTAGATGTGCAAAGGTTTGCATGGCGAGGATTACACAAAGGCAGCCTGCCGCGCTGTGGATGATGCGTTGCGTCATAGCTCCTTATTATTATTTCGGTCGCTTGAACTGCCGCATGAAGATATGGAAGTATATGTCACCGTTGGCGTACAGTGCCCAGACAAAGTAGATGTCGCGGAGGTTGCGGCTAAACTGCCACGGGGGAAAGCGCATGTGAGCGTTGTGCCGGGCGGTCAGAACATCACACATGATGATTTGGGTACGACATCTGTTGTGGCATCTGTGGCGATTGATGCGCGCTATCCTTTTAGCAAAGAGAATGGATGAGTGAGATGAGAAAAAATAAAGTCAAAGAGATTTGGGCAAAAGATGAAACAGTCTTATGCGGCTGGATCGCAACGGAATCAACAGTCCTAGCTGAGATGGTCGGTGCCTCATCTTGTGATGCAGTTGTCGTTGATTTGCAGCATGGCGCTTCGGATATTCATAATCTTCTTGGGATGATGCAGGCGATTTCGGCGACTGATGCAGTGCCGATGGTGCGCTTGCCTGGGAATGTGCCAGAAATCATCATGAAGTCATTGGATTTAGGGGCCTATGGAGTCATCTGTCCCTTGGTTAATACCGCCGAAGAGGCCGCTGCTTTTGTGTCTGCCACACGATATCCACCACAAGGGGGGCGCTCTTTCGCTTCTTCACGGGTCTTCCAATATGCAGGAGCCGATTATTTTGATCACGCCAATGAAGAGATTGTGAAATTGGCTATGATTGAAACAGAAGAAGGGCTTGCCAATCTAGACGAGATTTTGGCTGTTGATGGCTTGGATGGTGTCTTTATTGGCCCAACAGATTTGGCCATTGCGCTTGGCTTGCGACCGGGGCCAGAAGGAACGCATCAAAAATTAGAAGATGCGATTACTCATATTGTTGCGCGGACAAAAGCGGCGGGTAAAAAATCTGGTATTTTTGCGTCTGGCGGGGCAGGGGCAAAGCGCCGGAAATCAGAGGGGCTTGACCTTGTTGTGCCAACAGCAGACCTATATTTGCTAAAGAAAATTTTGGCAGATGAATTAGCGATTTATCATAGCTAATTTTGGTCCTCATTTTGACGTGCTTTGGCAGCATAGGCAGCATCTCGCTCTGCTCTTACAGGGGCTGAGGCACGTCTGACCAAAAACATGATGAAGAGCACTGCCATTGCGTAAATCACGATCGCAAGTGGTGAATCCAACATCGCCTGATGTAAATCATCATTCACGCAGATGAAGTCTTTTTTGAAATCTGAGGCGCGCTCTGAAGCGGAAAATACCTCACAAGCTGTCGGTTTAGACATGGGCCTCTCCTGTCAGTTGTTCAATCGTCACAAGGTAGGTGCACGCAATAATGACAGACTAATCATAAGCGTGAAATAACCTGCATTTACCATTAATACGAAACTAATGAATAAGGTGATTTCAAAGGGAAGCTCATCATCGAAAATACCTTTGAAAAAGCCATGGGCGAGTAAATAGGCCGCTTCGACATACCAAATCGTGAGACAAGCAGCATGAAAGAATATGGCTGTTAGTGGCGATATATTTTGCGCTAGCATTGCAAAAGTGGCGCCAACAGCCCCGCCCATAAAGACGGCCAAAAGAAGGCGGCCTAGCCGCGCGTGCTGCAATATGTAAGGAAGAGGAAGAGGCAGTCGCTTTATATGCCATCCAAATTCTACCACAAAACAAGCCAATGCCATATG
>CALEYP010000004.1 GCA_937924895.1 uncultured Alphaproteobacteria bacterium | reverse complement strand
TTCAGGGGGGTCGCCCGCGCCCCCGCCATAACAATTCCTAAAAAGGCAAGACAACCGCCAATAGAATTCGGCGCAGCAACCGCAACAGATTCCCCTAATTTGACATGGCGAGAGACCAAGTATTTGGCAATGTTTGTGGCTATATCATGGGCCTTTTGCCAACTTATTTCGGCACCTGTTTCTGCACATTTTAGCCAAATGGCGTCACCTCTTTTGGCTGCATTTTCAGCAATAAGATTTGTTATAATTGTGTGGTTAGACCCTCTCATCACATGCGCCTCGCTCTTATTGCCCAATGGCTTTGAAATACCGAGCAAAGATATCATCTACATCTGGTTCAATGGGCGCGATAGGACGTGCGATTCGTGTTTGATTAACGAGATGGGTCCAATTGAAATTCTCATCAATACCATTCCCGCCCCATGAGCCACAGCCCATTGATAAGCTAAAAGGTAAGCCATTATCGAAGCTACCACCGGTTGCAAAGCAATGAGCCTGGTTCACAATCACGCGGCAGGTCGGCAAATGAAGCGCAAGGTAATGCGCTTTTGAATCATCATTCGTATGAATACCAACAGAGTGACCGGCACCCTGGCCGTCTTGAATCTCCTGGGCAAGAGAAGCCGCAGCGCGGAAATCATCAGCACTATAAAGCGCCAAGAATAACGCCATCTTCTCACCTGAAATCTTATCAGCCTTTGTTGATTTATCAGTCGGGGCAATCAAAAATCGCACACCCTCATCAGCATCAGTAATTCCCAGAGTGTCCAATACCTTATCGATATCTTGTGCCATCATATGACGGTTCATTTTCCCCCCTTGCCAATAGATGGTTTCAAGATGCGCAACTTGCGCATGATCGAGGAGATACCCGCCCGCTTTGATAAGTGCCTCACACACAGCATCATAGTTGGTAGCCAACGCAATCACGGCATTTTCAGAGGAACAACTTGTGGCAGTAGCAAAGGTTTTGGATGCTGCAATTTTCTGGGCGGCATCCTC
>CALEYP010000003.1 GCA_937924895.1 uncultured Alphaproteobacteria bacterium | reverse complement strand
TGGTGCGGGCGGAGGGACTTGAACCCCCACATCGTTAGATACCAGAACCTAAATCTGGCGCGTCTACCAATTTCGCCACGCCCGCATCCTTACCGGCCGTCGAGCCTAAGCTCAACTTGTGAGGCGCAGTATTAGGCAATAAGTGGGGGGCTCGTCAATAAAAAAAGAGAGCAAAGACACAAAAAAAGGAGATAGCACTGAAACAATGCTGACACGAGCAATCCCAACTCTCAGACAAGCCGAAATTCACGCACCACCATCTTGAAAAAATGGATAGTTGTTTCACGTTATGAGGAGAGATGGGGCGAGTGACCGGTTTCGAACCGGCGACCTCCAGTGCCACAAACTGGCGCTCTAACCAACTGAGCTACACCCGCCATCATAAATTCCAACAAAGGCTGGAAAATAGTTTGCCTTGTTTAGCCGCAATGATAACCTCTCGTCAACTGTAAATGAAGGTGTTTTTTTAAGATGACAACGAGCCCAATTTCACTAAACCCTGCAAATGACCGCCTTGGCACCGAGAGCGCTTTTACTGTCCTTGCAAGAGCGACCGAATTGGCGCAGGCGGGACATGACATTATCAATCTAGGGATTGGGCAGCCAGATTTTCCGACCCCGCCACATATCGTAGAAGCCGCCATGAAAGCGATCACCGATGGGCATCACGGTTACACCCCATCAATGGGCTTACCAATATTAAGAGAGGCCGTATCTGCGGATATCAAATCGCGCTATGGTGCCTCTATTCCCATCTCTCAAATTCAGATTATGCCAGGCGGGAAACCAACCATGTTCTTTGCCTGCCTTATCTATGGCGGTGCGGGACATGAAATCCTTTATCCTGACCCCGGCTTTCCTATTTATGCGTCGGCTGTCAATTATTCCGGCGCCACGCCTGTTCCCTATGGATTAGTCGAGGATAAGGGCTATGCCTTTGATGCTGATGAAGTGCTGTCAAAAATCACGCCACAAACGCGCCTTATCATAATCAACAGCCCCGCCAACCCCACTGGGGGCATTACACCAAAATCTGAACTTGATAAGCTCGTTGCCGGACTTGCACAATTTCCCCATGTCTCGCTTTTATCCGATGAAATTTATGACCGACTCACCTTTGATGGCGAGACAGTAAGCCTTCTATCCTATCCAGAGATTGCTGATCGCACCATCATCCTCAATGGCTGGTCAAAGACCTATGCCATGACAGGATGGCGCGCTGGCTACGCAATATGGCCCAAGGCTGTGGTTGATTATGCCGACCGGCTTGCTGTTAATATCCATTCTTGTGTCAATGCCCCAACACAATTTGCTGCATTAGCCGCTACAACTGGGCCACAGGATTGCGTCGATGAGATGCGCAACGCTTTTGCCAGACGAGCTGGCCTAATAGATAAGCGCTTAAATCAGTTAGAGGGTATAAGCTGCCCGGCCCCCAAAGGAGCATTCTATGCCTTTGCCAACATTACCGCGACTGGCATGACCTCTCGCGACTTCCAAAATACTGCCCTCGAATCATATGGTATTGCACTTATCTCTGGGACATCTTTCGGCGAGTTAGGCGAAGGATATGTGCGTTTCTCTTGCGCCAATTCCGATGACGCCATTGCAACGGCCATGGACCGCCTCGCCGAGATGCTGAACCAACGGTGAGCTGATTCCCAAAACTGATGGTTTTTTCTGCCTAATTTTTGGGCAGAAACCGCTGCGATATCAGAAGTAGATCACAGAGCTTGCGCAAGATGATGAAGCAGTTTTTAAGGTGTGGTGAAGCCTAACCCCAGCATGGGAGTGCCTGAGATGAAGAAAATCGAAGCTATCATTAAACCGTTTAAATTAGATGAAGTAAAAGAAGCCCTTCATGATGTTGGTATTCAGGGGATCACTGTGCTAGAAGCGAAAGGCTTCGGGCGCCAAAAGGGCCATACTGAGCTCTATCGTGGTGCCGAATATGTGGTAGATTTTCTGCCGAAAGTTAAAATTGAAGTTGTTGTGAATGACGAGATGGCTGATCAAACAGTCGAGGCCATTCAAACAGCAGCTCAAACTGGGCGCATCGGTGATGGTAAGATTTTCATCTCAACCATCGATGAAGCGATTCGTATCCGGACGGGTGAACGCGGGGATGACGCAGTCTAAACCGCTTTTGCGCTAACGGAATTTATGACCTGTAACAGATGGAAGGAATGACGATGTCTGATGCAAAACAAATCATGGAAATGCTTAAAGAGAATGACATTTCCTATGTAGATCTGCGCTTTACTGACCCACGTGGTAAAATGCACCATGTGACACAGCATATTGATACAATCGACGAAGAAGCTCTTGCAGAAGGCTTCATGTTTGACGGCTCGTCAATCGGCGGTTGGAAAGCCATTAACGAATCAGACATGACTTTGATGCCTGATTTGACACGTGCTTACATCGATCCATTCTTCGCACAACCAACTTTGGCGTTGTTCTGTGACGTTCTTGAGCCATCATCAGGCGAAGCTTATTCACGTGACCCACGTGGCACAGCCAAAGCTGCGTTGGCACATATGGAAGCTGCTGGTTTTGCTGACACAGCTTTCTTTGGTCCAGAAGCTGAATTCTTCATCTTTGAAGATGTGAAGATTGACGTTTCAATGAACCGCGGCATGTTTGAAGTGGATTCTGTCGAAGGTCCTTATAACAGCGCCCGCGCCTATGAAGAAGGCAATATGGGTCACCGTCCAAGCGTAAAGGGTGGTTACTTCCCTGTACCGCCAATCGATTCAGGGCAAGACATTCGTACAGAAATGTTGTCAGTCATGGCCGATATGGGTGTGCCAGTTGAAAAGCATCACCACGAAGTTGCGCCTTCACAGCATGAGCTAGGCATGAAGTTTGGTACATTGCTTGAAACAGCCGACAACATGCAGCTGTACAAGTACACCGTACATCAAGTGGCTCATGCTTATGGCCTAACAGCTACATTCCTACCAAAGCCAATTGCTGGCGATAACGGTTCAGGTATGCACGTGCACCAGTCACTATGGTCAGATGGCAAGCCACTATTTGCCGGTAACGGCTATGCTGATCTGTCAGAGACAGCACTTTACTACATTGGTGGTATCATCAAGCATGCGAAGTCATTGAACGCCTTCACAAATGCCTCAACAAACAGCTACAAGCGTTTGATCCCAGGCTATGAAGCTCCTGTTCTTTTGGCTTACTCAGCACGTAACCGCTCTGCATCATGCCGTATTCCACATGTGGCAAATCCAAAGGGCAAGCGCGTTGAAGTTCGCTTCCCAGATGCAACAGCTAACCCATATTTGGCGTTCTCAGCTATGTTGATGGCTGGCCTTGACGGTATCCGCAACAAGATTCACCCAGGTGACGCCATGGATAAGGATCTTTATGATCTACCAGCGGAAGAATTGGCACAAATCCCAACAGTATGTGCCTCACTTCGTGAAGCGCTTGAAGCACTTGACGCTGACCGTGCCTATCTCACAGAAGGTAACGTCTTCACAGATGACCAAATCGATGCCTATATCGAATTGAAGATGGAAGAAGTTATCAGACTTGAGCACACACCTGCTCCTGTCGAATTTGAGATGTACTACTCAGTCTAAGTCTCAAAGACAACGCGACGTTTACAACCCCTCGGGATTTCGATTCCGAGGGGTTTTTTCATGATCTTAGTGATGTCCCCTTGTTTTTTAGCATCTATTACCACCGATGAGCCTTGCCAGCTTTTCATCACGCCAAAGATAGGTTAGAGATAGCGGTATTATGATTTCCATTATGGGTGAGTGCTCTTATGTCTGATTTATTCGGTGCCCCTCAAAGCTCAGAATATGATGCTAGCAAAATTGAAGTTCTCGAAGGGCTAGAGCCTGTTCGTCATCGCCCTGGCATGTATATTGGTGGCACTGATGAACGCGCCTTTCACCATCTTGCAGCTGAAATCCTAGATAATGCGATGGATGAGGCTGTTGCAGGCCATGCCAGTCGCATTGAAATGATTTTGCAATCAGATGACACGCTTATCATTCGCGATAATGGGCGCGGCATCCCCATCGATCCGCATCCGAAATTCCCAGAGAAATCGGCCCTAGAAGTGATCATGTCGACACTTCATGCAGGTGGCAAATTCTCCGGGAAGGCGTATGAAACATCAGGCGGCTTGCATGGGGTTGGTGCGTCAGTGGTGAATGCGCTATCCTCCTCGATGGTTGTCGAGGTTGCGCGAGACAAAACATTATATCGCCAATCTTTTGCCAAAGGTCACACCATTAGCAAGTTGGAAACGGTCGGCCCTGCCCCAAACCGGCGCGGCACCTCCATTATTTTTACACCTGACCCTGAAATCTTCGGTGAAACACAGCGCTTTAAGCCGGCACATTTGTTCCGTATGGCCCGCTCAAAAGCCTATCTTTTTGCCGGCGTTGCCATTCGCTGGCGCTGTGAGCCCTCTTTGCTAGGTGCTGACAGCGAGGTGCCAGCTGAAACAGATATTTGCTATCCTGGCGGGTTAGAAGATTATCTAAATGACGCCACTGCGAATAAATCTTTGATGATCTCAAGCCCCTTTGCAGGACGCACTGAATTTGAAGGCCAGAAATTCGAATGGGCCCTTACTTGGATGGGGCCAGGTGAAGATGGCTTTATCTATTCCTATTGTAATACGGTACCAACGCCTAATGGCGGCACTCATGAAGCAGGCTTCCGCGCTGCCATTACCAAAGGGCTACGTCACTATGGGGAATTGGCCGGCCAGAAAAAGGCGGGTGAGCTGACAGGAGATGATATCCTCGCTGGCACCTCTGCGATGTTGTCTGTCTTCCTACGGGACCCTCAATTCCAAGGGCAAACAAAAGACAAGCTTGTCTCTAACGAAGCCACAAGATGGACAGAGACCGCTATCCGTGACCGCTTTGAGCTCTGGCTATCAGCTGAGCCCGAACGCGCCAACTGGCTGTTAGAGCAAGCCATTGAGCGGATGGAAGAGCGCAAACGTAAACGCAAAGAAAAAGAAGTGGCGCGCAAAACTGCAACTCGCAAGCTTCGCTTGCCAGGCAAGCTCGCGGATTGCTCAGCACAAGATACTGATGAAACAGAATTATTCCTAGTAGAGGGTGATTCAGCGGGCGGCTCTGCTAAATCAGCTCGTGACCGTGCGACCCAAGCGGTCTTACCTTTGCGTGGGAAAATTCTGAACGTCGCAAGTGCGACAGCTGATAAATTAACAGCTAACCAAGAATTATCTGACCTCTCGCTTGCCCTTGGGGTAAAAGGCGGTAAGGATTTCAACCTTGAAACCTTGCGCTATGGCCGGATTATCATCATGACTGATGCGGATGTGGATGGGGCGCATATCGCGGCATTGCTCATGACCTATTTTTATCGTGAGATGCCACAATTGATTGAGGCAGGGCGTCTTTATTTGGCGCAACCACCACTATATCGCATGACCCAAGGCGCCAAAACCCTCTATGCATTAGATGATGCGCATAAAGAAGAGCTACTGGCGTCTGGCTTTGACGGGCGCGGTAAAATTGAAATTAGCCGCTTTAAAGGGCTTGGTGAAATGCCACCTGCGCAATTGAAAGAAACGACAATGTCAAAAACCTCGCGCAGGTTGCTACAGGTACAATTACCAAATCGTGACCAGGATGGTGCCGATGACCGCCGCGCAGTTGATAACCTTGTCAATACATTGATGGGCAAAAAGGCGGAATTGCGTTTCGGCTATATCAGAGATCACGCAGATGAGGTTTATGCTGAGCTAGATATCTAATCATCTAGCCCATCATACCAATCTGTTAAAAGTTCTTTGACTAGATCTGGTGCCTCAATGGTTGACATATGTCCAACCCCTTCGAGCAGATGAAGGCTGGCATCTGGCAACAGGTCAGCCATCTCCACCGCTTCCTCTGGCGGGGTTAGCACATCTTCTGTCCCGCAAATCACAATGGAAGATTTAGCAAAATTTTGTAAGGTTGGACGGCCATCCTGGCGGGTCATAATGGCGCTTTGCTGCAAGATGAAGTTATCTTTGCCGACCTCTTCGCCCATTTGGATGGCAATTTGTGTTTTGCGCTCATCGGCAAGCGCTGCTTTTGAGAAGAAACGCGGCAGGAGCCGCGGTGTCACACCTTTGAATTTGCCAATTTGTGATAATTCCACAAGCCCTTGACGCTGTGCCCTTTTTTCCTCTGTGTCTGGCTTTGCCATTGTGGAAACCAAGGCCAGCCCACGCACACGTTCAGGCGCCTGACGGGCGATCTCTATCGCAACATAGCCTCCCATCGAAAAGCCAAGAAGCGCAAACTCACCATCAATATCAGAGAGACATTTTTCAGCCATAGCGCTGATGCTATCCATACCTTTTGTATCTGCAATATGACAAGTTGCACGCCCCTCAAGCGCCGCTATTTGTTGCGTAAATAAGGCGCCTGTGCAGAGAAGACCAGGTACAAATACAAACTGAGACATGGAAAACTGACCCTTTTTCACCAGAATTCTTGATTTCAAAGCCTGATGGATGTATCACTTTGGACAGGTTTAGACAATTTGATTTGTTGTAACGAATGATAGAGAGGCTTTTTGGGCCCTCCACTGATATAAGGACAAGAGTTTTTGAACTTTGCCGATCTCGGCCTAAGTGACGAATTAACAGCAGCTGTTACCGCGCTAGGCTATGAAACCCCTACCCCCATTCAAGAACAATCTATCCCCCTCGTATTGATGGGGCGTGATATTTTGGGCTCAGCGCAGACAGGCACTGGTAAGACAGCCTCTTTCACCCTGCCTATGATTGATATTCTCGCCAATGGCAGAGCCAAGGCACGGATGCCACGCTCTTTGATTTTGGCACCCACAAGAGAACTAGCCGCGCAGGTCGCTGACAACTTCAATCAATTTGCCACAAATCATAATCTCTCAATGGCGCTACTAATTGGCGGCGTGAGTTTTGCTGATCAAGAAGCCGCCCTTGATAAGGGAGTTGATGTACTTATCGCCACACCAGGCCGTCTACTTGACCATTTTGAACGCGGGAAAGTGCTTCTTCAAGATGTGAAGATCCTCGTGATTGATGAAGCTGACCGTATGCTTGATATGGGCTTTATTCCTGATATTGAGCGCATTGTCGGCACACTTCCTGTCATGCGCCAGACGCTGTTCTTCTCTGCGACCTTATCAGATGAAATCAAAGGCATCGGCAGCAAATTTGTGATCAACCCAAAGGTAATCTCAGTGGCGCCACCAGCGGCAACAGCCTCTACAATTGAGGCTAAATTACTATGGACACCGCCGCGTAAAAAGCGTGAGACCTTACGCCATCTCTTGCGCTCTGAAGACATTCAAAACGCGGTTATTTTTTGCAATCGCAAACGCGATATATCAACCTTGCTGTCGTCGTTAAAACGCCATGAGTTTAAGGCCGTGGCATTACATGGCGATATGACACAATCAGCTAGACTAGCCGCCCTTGATGAATTTAAAGAGGGCGTTTCGCCGCTTCTTATTGCTTCAGATGTTGCGGCACGAGGCTTAGACATTCCTTCTGTTAGTCACGTATTCAACTTTGATGTGCCGTCAAATGCCGAAGATTACGTGCACCGGATTGGACGCACTGGCCGTGCAGGACGGTCTGGTAAAGCCTTCACGCTTGCTATGCCCAATGATGATGACCGCAAGCTGGTAGCAGCTGTTGAGGCGCTAACAGGTGCCTCAATTGACGTGCTAGCGGGTCATGAAGCTGATGCCAAGCCGGCACCAGAAAAAGCAAAAGGCAAAGGTAAAAAGCCTAACAAGTCAGAAAACCGCAATGAGCATGGCGAATTGCGGCCTGTTGCATGGGTTGGCGGCAATAGCTTTAAAGATTGCGACCATATCCCTGCTTTCTTGCGTTCTGCCTAGGCTGATAAGGCTTTCTCAACCACTTCAGTGAGATCACGCGATGTTGCACCTGCCCGCAAGGTCACAAGTGCGGCTTTCATCCGTGCTTGACGAGCTTCATCATAGGATGAGATGCGAGTCAGACCTAATGCCATACGTGCTGCGATTTGCGGGTTACGTTTATCAAGTGTGACAAGCTCATTCGCCACAAACTCATAGCCAGCACCGTCCTCTGCATGGAATTGAACAGGGTTCGCTGCCACAAAACTCCCAAGAACAGAGCGAAGCTTATTGGGGTTCTGCGGATCAAAGGCTGGATGTGTCATCAATGTTTGAATCACATCAATGGTGCCGTTTTCCGGTGCCATCGCCATGAGAGAGAACCATTTTTCCATCACCAGTGATTGGTTTTGCCACTTATCATGGAAAACAGAGAGGGCCGTGTCGCGTGCCTCACAATCAATACGGTTAAGCGCGCTTAGCGCCCCTTGCGAGAGGCTCATTAACGAATCTTGCGATTGCAGGAGAGCACGTTCATCCATGCCATCGAGGCGCGCGGCAACAGCCCAGCTAAGAAGGGCATTTTGAAGATGACGCCCAGCAGCAGAGCGGCGGCGCTCAGCCGAGGCTTCGTCTCTCAACGCATCGTAAAGATCCTCAGCTAACCAGCGTCCCAGGGCCGCACGCAAGCCATCACGGGCTTGATAAATCGCCACAGGGTTACAAGGCTTTAATGACGCTTCAATCACTGCTTGACCTGGCATTGCCATCATCATGGCTTTGTAATCATCTCGCAGGCTATCATCAGCCAAAATCGCACGATAAGCCCCTGCCAATGCGGATAAATGCGCCTCATCAAGGTCTGACTGCACGGTCTTATGGATAGCTTGTTCCAATAATTTTTGCGCTTGGTCCCAGCGATTAAACAAATCACTATCATGTGCCATGAGATGAAGACGTTCGTCATCACTGACATCATCATGCAAGCGCACAGGCGCCGAGAAATCTCGAAGATAAGAGGGCGTAAACGGCCCTGTATCTGGGGTTGTGAATGAAATCGCATGACGTGCTTCTGCCTCTGTCAGACATAATAGCGCGTCAGTTGACGGGGCTGCTTCATCCACAGAGAAGGTCGCTGGCTGTCCTGCCGCATCTAGAAAGCCCAAACGCACAGGGATTGGCACTGGCAATCTTGTGGTCTGCGCGGCTGTTTCCGGTATTTCCTGCTTTAGGGACAAGCTTAGCGCCTCGTCAGTTCCAACGCGCGTAACCGACAGGCGCGGTGTCCCTGCCTGTTGATACCAGCGTTGCATGGCTGATAAATCTGTGTCATTGGCATCAGCCATCGCCGCGATAAAATCATCACATGTCACGGCCTGCCCGTCATGGCGCGCAAAATACAAATCAATGCCGTTACGATAACCCTCTTTGCCAAGCATTGTTGCCATCATGCGGATGACTTCAGCGCCCTTTTCATAAACTGTGGGTGTATAGAAATTATTAATTTCAACAAAGGAATCAGGGCGAATAGGATGTGCTGTTGGGCTCGCATCTTCTGGGAATTGAATGGCGCGCAAGGTGGCTACATCAGAGGCCCGTTTCACGCCTGCATCATGCATATCAGCAGAGAAACATTGGTCACGATAGACCGTTAATCCCTCTTTCAAGGTCAATTGGAACCAATCACGGCACGTGACACGGTTCCCTGTCCAATTATGGAAATATTCATGGGCAATGATGGCTTCTACTCTATCGAGATCATCATCGGTCGCCGTGGCAGGATCAGCCAGCACGAATTTTGAATTAAAAATATTTAACCCTTTATTCTCCATGGCACCCATATTGAAATGGCTGACAGCTACGATTTGGAACAAGTCCAAATCATATTCAAGGCCATAGACATCTTCATCCCATTTCAAAGAGCGCTTCAGGCTATCCATGGCATGAGCTGTTAAATGGCTATTGCCTTCCTCGACATAGATATGAAGCGCTACTTTGCGGCCTGATGCGGTTGTAAAGCTATCTTCAACAAGCTCCAAATCCCCTGCAACAAGCGCAAAAAGATAGCTCGGCTTGGGATGGGGATCTTGCCATAGCGCATAATGACGCCCCTCGCCAGCAGGGCCTGTCTCTTGCAAATTCCCGTTACTAAGAAGCTGACGATATGTGGTATCAGCCTCAATACGCACATCAAAAGAGGCAAGCACATCTGGGCGGTCAAAATAATAGCAAATGCGGCGGAACCCCTCTGGCTCACACTGCGTGCATAACATCCCACCGGATTGATAGAGACCCTCAAGCGCTGTATTGCGATACGGATCGCATGAGGAAGTAACAGCTAAGGTAAAGGACGCATCAGTTGGACAGCCAGAGATGGTTAAGGTGCCATCCTGACACTCATAATCTGCGTCTGATAAAGGTGTGCCATCCCGCACCACTGACAAAAGCGTCAGCCCCTCACCTTGCAACACCACCTGATCATCGCCAGCCGCTGCTGTCAGTGTCATGAGTGATGTAATGTCAGCTCTGTCATCGAAGATTTGAACGTCCAGTGACAGCTTTGCAACCTGATGAGAAGGCGGCTGGTAATCAGCGCGATAAATCGTTTGTTGGGTTTGCTTAGCCATCGCGCGAGGTCGTGTAAGCTTCGATACAGTGATCGTTGCAATATGGCTTGCCCGCAATAATCGGTTTGCCGCAGAAATTAAAATCTGTGTGCTTCGGGTCGCCTGATGGCCAGGCGCATTTTGACCGCGACCAATTTAATTTGCGCAAGGCAAGGCGAAGCGGTAGCTCTTGCACATCCTCTAAAACAGGTTGCTTCTCAGCAGCGGCTTTCTTTGAGGCAATAGGAGATTGGCGTTTTGGCAATCCTAAACGATGGGCCTTTCCGGCAATAGCGTTCCGTGTAACGCCAAGCTCTTCACCAATTTGAGAAATTGATAAGCCCTTATCCCATAAGGCGCGCAACTTATCGAGGCGCTCTTCGGTCCAGCTATTTTTATCGTCTGCCATTCTCTTCGTCCATTACCCATCACTGCACGGTGCTCTGTTTTACCCAAAGACACCACATCTTTCAATCATATTCTATGGCATATCCCGAGGCATAGCCAAAGTTCTGATAAGAGCTTTTCCAGTTCCTACCCCTCGTCAATCGCGCCAATAAATTGCCCAATCAGCGTAATCTGATAATCCAACATATGACGCCCATAATGACAGCGCAAACCACGCGCTGCCGCTTGTTGCAACCAAGCCGTTTCAGCCGGAGACATGATGATATCACAAATCACGGCATCCTCACGAACACCCTCAAGTGCACATGGCAAGGCGTCTCCTTCATAAAGCCCCAATGAGGTGGCATTAATAATCATATCATAATCGCTGTAATCCACCCCGTCACTCACGTGCAGTGGCGCCTGCGGCAAGAATGACATAATGGCGTCTTGTAGCGCTTCGGCTTTAGCGAGTGTGCGGTTATGCACTGTTAGGCTTGTGATATCTTCACAAGAAAGGGCATAGGCAATGGCACGCGCTGCACCCCCTGCCCCAATCAACGCAACCTTCCGCCCTGCGAGGGCAATACCCTCACCTTTGACCCCAGCAACGAAACCAGCCCCATCAAAATTATCGCCGCATAGCTTGCCGTCTTTCACCGCCACGGCATTGACAGCCCCCGTAATCTGCGCCACCTCTCCCAGCTCATCGCAGAGCTCTGCTAGCGTCATTTTGTGAGGAATTGTAACAGCCGCGCCTTTGAAATTTGGCATTTGCTTAAAGGCCGCCACGGATGAGGCCAAACCGTCTGGCGTAATATCCATTGGTACCATGACACGGTTCTGGTCATGTGCGGCGAAGAGAGGGTTAAACAAAGAAGGGGCGCGCACATGTGCCGTAGGATGCGCGATACAGCCAAATAGTTCTGTTTTGCCATCAATAACAACAGTCATTCCATATTCCCCTATATGACAGAGACCTTAAATTACGGCATAAGAGCCGCGAAAACACCCCTAAATTGCCTAGAAGGTGCCCTAATTGTGCCTTTTTCCAAGCGCTATATAGCACATGTGAAGAGGGTGATGTCAGTTCATTTATCACTCACAAAGCCGAATGACGAACGATACTCCCCTATCAGCGACATTTCTCTCTTCACACACTGACCGACTTTTATCAATGGGACCAAATTATGCGTACTTCAAGAAAAAAATATATCGTAGGCGGCGGGCTACTTGCTGCGTCTCTCATCATATCAGGCGCGGTTTATGCCGGATATAAACATGACCATCATCACGGCTATGGCCATGGCGACTATATGATGGACAAGTCTGGCAAAAAAGGCATGCGCGGCATACACCGCCTCGATAGCAATGATGATGACCAGATATCACTGGAAGAGTTCACTGCAAGAGCGACAACGCTGTTTAACACCCTTGATGCCAATCAAAATGGCACTGTTAGCTAATATGAGTTTCTTTCCAAGCCGACAGAACGCTTTGCCGCTTTATATGCAGATGCCAACGGTCTTATTGCTGGTGATGAATGGCCTCGCAAAATGAAGGGCCATAAAAGATGGGGCAAAAAAGGATATCATCATGATGATGATGCCGCGCCATCAACTGGCACTGACTCCTAAAATTTTAATCCTCCCTTTTCCTCCGAAGTGCAAAAGGCCACGATTAAGTGGCCTTTTCGCTATCAGGCCTCTTCCTCATCCTGGAAGGATAAGCTGGCTGAATTGATGCAATAACGCAGACCTGTAGGCGCTGGCCCATCTTCGAAAACGTGGCCTAAATGGGCTTCGCACTGGCTACAATGCACTTCTGTGCGTTTCATGAAAAAGCTTCTATCTGTTTTCGTCCCAATATATTCGTCATGAGACGGTTCATAGAAAGAGGGCCAACCAGTCCCTGATTCAAATTTCGTCTCAGAATGGAATAGCGGTGCATCGCAACAAATACAGCGATATTGCCCCTCTCGGTGATTATCCCAATATTCGCCTGAAAAGGCACGTTCTGTACCATGCTGTCTGGTTACGCGATATTGTTCAGGGGTCAGTTCCTCCTGCCATTCACGATTTGATTTTGTGATTTTGGGCGCCATAGCACTTGCTCCTCTTTTCACTCATCTTTCAATAAGGCTCTTCTGTTTTGTGATGTAATCATCTGGCATCAGATGACAAGTGGCATTCACCCCTCATCGAAATCGCCAACGCCTTGATAGAGCCTTGTTGCAGTTGTGATGAGGCATAACCCACCAAAAATATAAGCGCAGAGCGCGAAGTGTGACGGTATCAGGCAAATAAGGCATAAAAATGCAATTGTCTCAGCACCTTCAGTTAGTCCGCCAAGATAGCGTATTCCTTTGGTCCCACGTGATTGTGTGGTTTGCCCTCTTTTTTCTGCAATCGCAGCATAGCTCAGAAAGGAACTAGAAGTGCCTATGAAACAAAATAACAAGAAGGCCGCTGCCAACCCATTACCGCTGTCATAAATGGCAAATGATAAGGGGATAAAGGCATAGAATAAGAAATCGAGACTAATATCGAGAAACGCACCTTTATCGGTAGGCCCTGTAAGGCGTGCGACGGTGCCATCTAACCCATCACATAAGCGTGAGAGCAGGATAAGAGCCAGCGCCCAGCTAAATGCGCCTTGCATAATGGCACACCCTGCCGCTATACCCAGCAAAAACCCGATATAGGTCAAATGATTAGCTGTGAGCCCTACACTGACAAGGCGCTGTCCGATCTGGCGTAAGGGCGCGTCTATCAGCTCTCTTACCTTGGTATCAATCATCTGTCGGCTATGACGGTTTGACCGCCCAACACACGCTGCCCTTCAAAAACAATAACATCATGATGCGTGGGAATGATAAGCCGCACGGTACTGCGCAACAAGGATAAACCGCATGGCTCACCTCGGTTGATGGATTGCCCTTGCGCATAGGATAATGTGAGATATCTTGTCCATTTTGTACCCATCAAACATAGGATGATAGGATCGCGGCCCATATCAATAACACATTCATGACGAGCCGCGTGCACAGACCATAGATTATCATGTGGATCGGTATATTCACCATCAATCCATAGCGTATCCTCGACGACACCATTGACCGGTGAATAGCATAGTTGAGAGGATGCGACCTGTCCTGTGAAGGTGATGATGGTGGCATCTGATTTATACTCAATGGCTGAGACCACACCATCCACAGGGGCGATAATCGCCTCTGCCCCCCATGCGCTATCTGATGGCAGAAACCCATCCCGCTGTCGCACCAAAAGTTGCAGATATAAAAATCCGATAAAGGCGATCACCCCAAGCGGCAGAGATAACCACGTCAGCCCGATCACCAAAAGACCGGCAAGCGCATTGATGGGCCAGCCAATTTGCTGGTATCTCGCTGTCTTTTGTGTGAATGCGGATGACATGAAGGAGGGCTCCTATTCTGTTGGGGCGTTATTCGGCTGTTCGACGCCTGGGACGGCGAAAATCTGGTTCGGATAGATGAGGTCAGGATCGTTAATCTTATCCTGGTTCCGTTTGAAAATATCAACATAGCGCACGCCGCGGCCATAGCTACGATAGGCAATACGCCAAAGCGCATCACCTTTATGCACCACAACCATAAGGCTTCCATCCAAACCAGAGCGCAACTGATCTTGTGAAATCATGAGAGATGTTGTGGCAAGCGTAGCACCCTCATCATCTAATAGGCGAATGGTTAAATTCTGGGCTGGCCCTTCAGCGAATGGGTTACCATCTGCTAGCACAGTCCAGCGTCCATTATCAGGCAAATCTTCACTCATAAGTGCGATATTGCCAATCTCGCCTGTTATACGTGCGCCGCCGCTCGCAACCCCATGAACAGCCAGCGTGGTTTCATCGCGCCAGCTCAATGATCCAATCTGAACAAAAATATCTTCTTGCCCCAATAAGGCTGCAACCGTCTCAGCTTCTTCTTCGGTGACGATTGGCTTTGCATCTGTTTGTGACGTCTCTTCGCCGCCATCCGCTGGCACATTGGCAACAGCAAGTTCTTCTGGTGCTTGCAGAATACGAGGGGCTTCTTCATCACTTTGCGGTACGATGGCAACAAGCGGTTTTTCATCTTTTGTAACCGAAATTTCGACCACAAGTGAGATATCTGCACGTACGCGCCGCCCATCTGTGGTAATCATTTCCAATTCAAGCAAATGCGCGCCAGCAGAGAGCGGCGCCTCAGGCAACACCACCCATTCACCATTATCATCAATGCCATTTTGGGCAAGCACCTGGCCAGCTTCGGTAATAAATATCGTGCCATTTGGCGCCCCTTTACCGGCAAAGACGGCCATACCATCTGGTTGGACACGCGCAATATCAATAATAAGCTCGGGGAGTGGGGCATCGCTCTTGACGCTCTCTTCAGCCTCAGTTGTGACAACTGCCTGCTTACTCTCCTCTGGTGCTTTAGTCACGGGTGTCGCTTCAACCAATTGCGTTGTAGGTGCGTCTTCTGTTACGGGCGCCATGAGCGTGTAAAGTAAGGTAGCGAGCGCTAACACTGATGCGGCAATGATTGCTGGCAAAGTATAAGATTTCATATTGTCACTAACCCCCGCTTGGTCACTTTTCCCTGTCTCATACTCAAAGAGTAACAGCGTTCTCAGCCTCTTACTAGCCTTTGTTCTGCCATTTTGCTGCTGATAGGCATGGTGGCTAGCAGTACCTTCACCAAAGATTTGTCAAAAAAGATGACTAGCCTTACACTGACACGATAATGAAAAGATAATGAAAGACAAAGAGTTAAGAAAATATGCCCAAATTATGCATCTTCGCTGGCGCCGCTGCTGGCAAAACAGCTGACATCCAAACAACAACAACCTCACTAGCGAGCTCTCTCTCAAAAGCCGGATTTGATTTCATCTATGGGGGCGGACGCACGGGCCTGATGGGTGCCTTTGCTGATGGGGCCATTGCTGCAGGCGGCTATATTGAAGGTGTTATCCCCCAATTCCTAGAGGATATCGAGGTCGCTCATCAGGGTGTGTCCAAAATGGTGGTGACCACAACTATGCATGAACGCAAAATGCTAATGTATGAGCCAGCTGACGGATTTCTTATTCTACCAGGCGGCCTTGGCACGCTCGATGAGACGATGGAAGTTCTCACCTGGCGCCAATTAGGCAAATTATCAGGGCCGGTTTTTATCTATTCACCTCATGGCTATTGGGACCCAATGCGCGAGCTATTATCCCATATTTCAGATGAAGGCTTCGTGCACACCTCTGAGCTAAGCGATATCTTCTGGGCGCATGATTGCGACGAAATGGCAAATTGCATTTCCGATTATTTTTAGCGCGAAAGCGACACCAAAACTTGCAAATTTTATCATATATCTGTATAGAGGCGTCACACAGTTGTGCGCTTCGATTGTCGGATAGCGCCCAGTCCTGATTGTTACCTAGAGGGGAAGATCTCATGTCAAAAATTAAAGTAGCAAATCCAATCGTTGAAATGGATGGCGATGAAATGACCAGAATTATCTGGCAGAAAATCAAAGATAAATTGATTTTCCCTTATCTGGACATTGACCTGAAATATTTTGATTTGGGCATGGAATCTCGTGATGCCACAGATGACCAGATTACTATCGATGCTGCCAATGCTATCAAAGAACACCGTGTCGGCGTGAAATGTGCCACCATCACCCCTGATGAAGCGCGCGTGGAAGAGTTCAACCTCAAGAAAATGTATCGGTCACCGAATGGTACAATCCGCAACATCTTAGGCGGTACTGTTTTCAGACAGCCTATCATCTGCTCCAACGTGCCACGTCTTGTACCTGGCTGGACTCGTCCTATCGTTATTGGCCGTCATGCATTTGGTGACCAATATCGTGCGACAGATATGGTAGTTGAGGGTGCTGGTACTTTAACCCTTACCTTCCAGCCTGCTGATGGCAGCCCTGCGACAACACATCAAGTGTTCGACTTCCCTGAGGGCGGTGTAGCTATGGCGATGTATAATCTCGATGAGTCAATCCGTGGCTTTGCCAGAGCGTGTATGAATTATGGTCTCGACCTAGGTTGGCCTGTATATCTCTCAACAAAGAACACAATCATGAAAGCCTATGATGGTCGTTTCAAAGATTTGTTCGAAGAAGTATTTGAAGCTGAATTCAAAGACAAATTTGCGGCTGCTGGCATTACTTATGAGCACCGTCTCATTGATGATATGGTAGCTTGCGCCATGAAATGGGATGGCGGTTTCGTCTGGGCATGTAAAAACTATGATGGTGATGTGCAATCAGACACGGTTGCGCAAGGGTTCGGGTCTCTTGGCCTGATGACATCAGTTTTGATGACACCTGATGGGCAAACAGTTGAAGCTGAGGCAGCCCATGGCACAGTGACACGTCACTATCGCCAACACCAAGAAGGCAAGCAAACATCAACCAATCCTATTGCTTCAATCTTCGCTTGGACAAGAGGCCTCACCTATCGTGCACGCTTCGATAACACGCCTGAGGTTGAGAAATTTGCTAACACATTAGAAGAGGTCTGCATCAAGACGGTTGAAAAAGGCAAAATGACCAAAGATTTGGCCTTGCTGATCGGCGCTGACCAACCGTTCCTCACAACAGATGAGTTCTTAGACGCTTTAGATGAAAATCTAAAAGCCGCAATGGCGTCGTAAAGGACACCAGATACCCCATAAAAAAGGCGCTGAATTCAGCGCCTTTTCTTTTATCTGATTTCAAAAATGAAGCCTGTCTTGCCCCCCGTCTATGAGGAAAGCGCCTCTTTGATGGCAGTAAGGGCCGCCTCGGCAGCAGCACCATTTGGGCCGCCAGCTTGCGCCATGTCAGGGCGGCCACCGCCCCCTTTGCCGCCAAGTGCTGATGAGCCAATTTTTACAAGGTCAACCGCATTAAAGCTATCAGTGGCATCTGCGCTCACACTGACAACAATACTGGCCTTGTCATCACTTCGCGCAATCAGCGCGATGACAAGCCCTGAGCCAGATGACTTTAATTCATCTGCCATAGGCTTGAGGTCTTTGGCTGGCACGTCATCAAGAATTTTGCCGATAAATTGGATATTACCAATTGTTTCTGCTTCTTGTGAGGCACCGCCACCCGTGGCTAATTTTTTCCGCAGCTCGCTCATATCTCTTTCAAGCTTCTTGCGGTCATCAATCAAGGCTGCCACGCGCTCAGCCACTTGCTCCGGCGCTGTTTTCAGCAGCTGGGCGACCGCAGAGAGCTGATTATCTTTTTCAGTCATCCATTTGCGTGCGCCTTTTTGCGTCACAGCTTCGATACGACGAACACCGCCCGCAACCGCACTCTCTGAGACAATCTTCAAAACAGCAATATCACCGGTGCGAGAGACATGGGTACCACCACATAATTCAACCGACCAAGCCGAACGCCCCTCAACCTCAGTGGGGCCGCCCATAGAGACGACACGCACCTCATCACCATATTTCTCACCAAATAAGGCAAGGGCTCCCTCAGCAATGGCTTCATCAGGGGTCATTAATCGTGTTGTCACATCATCATTCATAATGATGCGCTCATTTACGATTTCTTCAACAGCTGCCAATTCTTCTTCTGACACAGCTTTTTGATGCGAGAAATCAAAACGCAATCTATCTGGCCCCACCATCGAGCCTTTTTGCGCCACATGGTCGCCTAGCACTTCGCGCAAGGCTTCGTGCAATAGATGGGTCGCTGAGTGGTTCGCACGTGTCATTGACCGGCGCCCCTCATCAATCTGCAACTGCACGGCCTCACCGCGTGATAGCGTCCCTGAGCTTACTTCCACATGATGGAGAAATAAGCCTGCCGCTGTCTTTGTTGTATCGGTGACCTGTGCAGTGCCAGATGCCCAGATAATCTCACCTGTATCACCGAGCTGGCCACCAGATTCGCCATAAAAACAGGTTTGGTTTAGGACAAGTTCAATCTTATCACCTGTCTCTGCAGCCTCAATAACAGCGCCGTCTTTGAGCATGGCTTGCACTTCTGCTTCGGCTGTATTTTGAACATAGCCTAGGAATTCAGTTGCACCATGCGCATCAGCAAGCTCAAGGTATACAGCTTGCTCTGCTGTGCCCCCTGACCCCGTCCAAGCAGCACGCGCCGCTGCTTTTTGCGCCGCCATAGCTTCGTCAAAGCCAGCCACATCTACCTGCCAGCCATAGCCGCGCAAGAAATCTTGCGTCAAATCAAGGGGGAAGCCATAGGTGTCATAAAGACGGAATGCCTTATCACCTGCTAAGGTGCCACCTTCACCCTTGCCGTCTACCTCTTCATTTAGGATTTTGATGCCGCGCCCTACGGTTTCTTTAAATCTTGTTTCTTCAAGCTTTAACGTCTCAGAGATAAGACTTTGCGCGCGCACCAATTCATCAAAATGCCCCCCCATTTCAGAGACCAAGGTTGGCACTAATTCATGCATAACAGGGTCCTTACACCCCATTTGATGAAGGTGGCGCATCGCCCGTCTCATAATCCGGCGCAACACATAGCCGCGCCCCTCATTGGACGGTAAAACACCATCAGCAATCAAAAAGCCAGCAGAGCGTAGATGATCAGCCACCACACGATGAGATGTTTTAAACTCCCCATCTGGGTCCGTATGGGAATGCTGCGCTGAGCTCTCAATCAAAGCCCGCATCAAATCAATATCATAATTATCATGCTGGCCTTGCAAGACGGCGGCAATGCGCTCTAGGCCCATGCCGGTATCAATAGAGGGCTTTGGCAGAGATAAACGCTCTGTTTCGGTTTGTTCATATTGCATGAATACCAAATTCCAAATCTCGATAAACCGGTCGCCATCTTCATCTGGCGAGCCAGGAGGTCCACCAAAAATATGCTCCCCATGATCATAGAAAATCTCTGAACAAGGCCCGCAAGGGCCCGTATCACCCATCGACCAAAAATTATCTGATGTTGCAATACGAATGATGCGGTCATCTGAAATACCAGCAATCTTCCGCCATAAAGACGCCGCCTCTTCATCTTCATGATAGACGGTGACTAGCAATTTCTCTTTATTCAGGCCGAACTCACCTGTGATGAGGTTCCATGCCAATTCAATCGCATTCTCTTTGAAATAATCACCAAAAGAGAAGTTCCCCAACATCTCGAAAAAAGTATGGTGACGCGCGGTATATCCAACATTTTCAAGGTCATTATGCTTGCCGCCTGCGCGCACACATTTTTGCGATGTGACGGCGCGGCGATAATCACGACGCTCCATGCCCGTAAAGACATTTTTAAATTGCACCATGCCCGCATTGGTAAACATCAATGTTGGATCATTTTGAGGGACAAGAGGGCTTGATGCGATTTCTGCATGGCCCTGTTTTACAAAATAGTCCAAAAAAGCTGATCTGATATCTTTTACACTCGACATCTTTCGGCACGTCCTTGCAAGCAATAAGTTAAAGAGAAGTCTTATGCTGATACCTAACGGAAAATGCCCTCTTGGTCTAGTCTGGAGACCGCCAAAGCCCCTGTTTACAAACGAAAAGAGCCCAGAAATGACAAAACCACCTCATTGAGGTGGCCTTATCATATCTATCGAAAACCAAATGAGGGAGCGCTGAGCTAGCTTTCAGCCTCTGGATCCTGTGCAATAGATGCATCCATCATCTGATCTTGCACTAAGCCAGCATTTTGACGGATAGCCATTTCAATCTCATCGGCAATGGCGGGGTTTTCTCGCAAGAATGTTTTTGAATTCTCACGTCCTTGTCCAATACGCTGCCCATTATAAGAGAACCAAGCTCCTGCTTTTTCCACAAGACCGGCGGCTACCCCTAAATCAAGCAATTCGCCTGTCTTTGAGATACCTTCACCATACATGATATCAAATTCAACTGTACGGAATGGCGCGGCCACCTTATTTTTTACCACTTTCACGCGTGTCTGGTTACCAACCACTTCTTCTCTGTCTTTGATGGCGCCAATACGGCGAATATCAAGACGAACAGACGCATAGAATTTCAGAGCATTACCACCTGTTGTGGTCTCTGGGTTACCAAACATCACACCAATTTTGAGGCGAATCTGGTTAATAAAGATAACCAAACAATTTGAACGCGAAATTGAAGACGTTAATTTACGTAACGCTTGGCTCATCAGGCGGGCTTGCAAGCCGACATGCGTGTCACCCATCTCACCTTCTAGTTCAGCACGAGGCACCAAAGCCGCGACAGAATCCACGACCAACACATCAATCGCGCCAGACCTTACCAGCGTATCAGCGATTTCAAGCGCTTGCTCACCAGCATCAGGCTGTGAAATCAGTAATTCATCCAGGTCCACACCAAGCTTTTTCGCATAAATCGGGTCTAGCGCATGCTCAGCATCCACAAAAGCGCAATTACCGCCTGCCTTCTGTGCTTCGGCCACAGCATGGAGCGCCAAGGTTGTCTTACCTGATGATTCCGGGCCATATACCTCAATGATACGGCCTTTGGGAAAGCCGCCAATGCCAAGCGCGATATCAAGGCCAAGAGACCCTGTCGAAACAGCTTGGACATCAACCACTGATTCCCGCTGGCCCAACTTCATAACAGACCCTTTACCAAAGGCCTTTTCAATTTGACCAATCGCTGCTTCTAGCGCTTTATTCTTATCATCATTATTCATTTTGAGATCCACGATTTGTGCTGACATTTTGCTGCTCCCATCATGCATGAACTACTGCCTCTGTCCAGCCACAAACCACAACGATTTTGGCTTTTTTACCCTTTCACTGAAAGGCTGCCTATTTCTAGGCAAAACAAGACATGATCTAGTTTTGTTCTTATAGCAGATGTGGATGGTCTGTCAAACAGAAATTCTGCTTTTGTTCTCATTTCTATTATTTATTGAAGTGACAGTCGCAGAAAATCAGAACAAATCAGGGTGATTTTGAGGAGGGCCTAACGGCGCGCTTATCATAAAATGACTCCCCTGTTGGCCTGTTTGGGGAATATAGCGTAACTCACCTCCCCAGCTGGCAACTAATTTCTTGGTAGATGGCAGACCTAACCCGCGATAGGCGGTGGTCGGGTCTTTGCTAGAGACCCCATCTTGAAACATGTGAGGTGTGAAGTCTTCAGCAATCCCAGCGCCATTATCTTGGATATGAATATATAGCTGATGATGGCACGGACGCACAGAGATACGTATCTCCTTATAAGGGCGCTCTACCTCTTGCAACGCATCGATGGCATTTACAATAAGGTTCAACAGCGCCCGCTTAAGCGCCACTAATTTAACTGTGACCACGCCAGCAAACGGTTTCTGAGAGAGGGAGAGATGAATATCCCTACATACAATTTGCTGCCATTCTTGCAATTGGGCTTGTAAGAAGGGGTGAAATTGAGCCGCCGTTAGAGATGATAATTGCTCTTTGCAAACTAGCTCACCATTCAAAGATGATAATAAACGAGAGACCACATCCACATTTTGACGAAGAATTGAGATAGCAGCGCGCGCTGAGGCCCCTGCCCTGTCTCCCTCACTAGGCGTTAATTGTCCTTGACCAATATGACGCTCAATCTGATCACCCGCGATTGCAATTAGCATCAAGCAGTGATTAGCATCATGAATAATATGCTTCATATGCTGCTCATGCGCGGATAGACGGCCACCGCCAGGTGAGGACAGAGTCATCTCATGTTGGATAGAAGAGGAGTCTTCTTTTTTTGCCGACATATAGGGCCCCTGACATCAATGGCACACGCCTCCCGCTACTAGGTGACGCAGTCTAACATTCATTGATTTGGACAATAGATAGGGACCTATCATCTCTGGCAACGATAACCTACCAAACCGTATCATCATACACAGATGGCCAAATTTTGACCGTATACCACTCTAGTCATACCCTAATAAAAAAATATATAAACAACTATAAAGAGAAGTGTAAAGAAAAATAGTTAACAGATTATTACAAAATTTCGTTAGTCTTGACGAATGGTTAAGAACGCCAAAAAAAACAGGCGCCCGAAAACGCCTGCTTGTTCACTCTCATAGTCTCGTAAAAGACGATTTAGTCGTCGCGATGAACACGCTCCATCTTTTCATGGCGCTCTTGCGCTTGGATTGTCATAGAAGCGATGGGACGCGCCTCCAGACGTTCAAGGCTAATCGGCTCATCTGTATCTTCACAATAGCCATAGCTACCATCTTCGATACGGCGCAAAGCAGATTCAATTTTCTGAATTAATTTCCGCTCTCTATCTCTGGTCCGAAGGTCTAATGCGGCAGAGCTCTCAATTTGCGCTCTATCCATCTGATCCGGCTTATGAAGCGATTCTGTTGAGAGATTCTGCAGTGTCTGGCTTGCTTCATTTAGCAGCTCAGAACGCCATTTCAGCAATTTCTGCTTAAAATATTCAAGCTGAAGCGGGTTCATAAACTCTTCATCCGCCGATGGCTTGTAACCTTCAGGCAGCAACGTCGCAGATACGGCATCGTCTAATTTTGTTTTTGCAGATGACACAGATGGTCTCCTTTTTCCTAGCACAGCGGCTGATACGAACGTATCAGCGTCGTGGTTCAATCAGACAGTCCAAAAAGTGAAGCACAAAAGTAATGAGATTCACCTATTCGCGCAAGCTAGATTTTTCAGGAACATGACAATAACAGCCTACCATGCCAATCCTGCATTCTGACTAGTCTGTAACGCCTAAATATTAAGGAATGATTAATCACGAAGATGTGATTTGCCTGAAAAGATGATCCCACCCATCGTTGAGGAAGTGAGCCATGATGCATCAGGATGGAAATACATCCAATAGTTGTGGCGATTTTGTAAATATTCAAACGCATCGGAAAGGCAATTAAATGAATATTTTGTTGGTGGAAGATGATCCTATTGTGGCAGATGCCGTCTCAATGACATTGGAACAGGCAGGCTATTTCACAGTTGCCTCTACAACCATTCATGATGCCTTAGAAGAGCTTAGCCTGAATGAAATTGATGCTGTGCTTCTTGATTTAAAACTACCAGATGGCGATGGCACGCGTCTTGCGCGCCTTATTCGCGCGAAAAAGGAAAAACAGCTGGTTCCCATCCTAGTTGTATCAGGGAATAATTCTGTTGATGACCGGATCATGGCCCTTGGCGCAGGTGCCGATGGGTATCTGAGCAAGCCTTTTGATAAGCACGAGTTACTTGCCCACCTAGAAGCTATTATTCGCCGCGCCAATGGTCATAATTCTTTACAGATTGAAGTCGGCAATATGATGATTGATTTGCAGCGCAAAACAGTCAGTGTGAATGGTCGTCACCTCGCGCTGACAAGAAAGGAATATGAAATTCTCAATCTATTGGGGGTTCGTCGCGGCGCTGTACTTAGCAAATCTGCTTTCATCAGCCATCTTTACGGCGGCAGAGATGAACCTGAATCCAAAATCGTAGATGTGTTTGTCTGTAAATTACGCCATAAATTAAAGATTGCAGGGATGCGCGGTGTACGCATCGAAACTGTATGGGGTCAAGGCTATAAGTTAATTGAATTAGAAGAAGGGCGCGCCAGCATTCATTAGGCGCAAACCGTTCAGATACAATCTGTGCGTCATCAGGCCTAACATCTCACAAAAATTTTAGCCCCGCATGGCCTCAAGATGTGATAGACAAAGAGCGAGATTAGCAGCTTTGATCACAGGCAGGCATTTATGGCGCAATTTTTGGATTTCACCCTTGGTGAATTTGTGAAACATCCTGAAAAACCTGAATGGGGCATTGGTCAAGTTCAGTCCATTACGGGCATGCGTGTTGTGGTCAATTTCCCCGAAGCGGGTAAGATCATGATCAATTGTGAACATGTGAATTTGATCGCTGTCGGTGACAGAACAGATTAAGCCAGAAATTCTATAGTCATTTTTATATTTGTGCTAGGGTGGTGCCACCTAATTATTCGTAGCTGTGATATGGAAATGCGCTATGCCTGATTCGTTTGATAACGCCCAGACACCATCCCATAAAAAAGGCCGCAAAGGTCGCTTTAAACCGAAGGGACGTCTTACCGATCCAGCTGCTTTGCGTCATGTGGAAACCTTGCTAGCTGACGCAACATTCCAGCGCGATATGTTGATTGAATATTTGCATATCATTCAAGATGAGCATGGCCACCTCTCAGCAGAGAATTTGGCAGCACTCGCGCATCTGATGAAGATCCCAATGGCGGAAGTGTGGGAAGTGGCAAGCTTTTATGACCATTTTGACCTCGTCAAAGAAGGAGAAACCGCCCCTGCCAAGCGGACCATTCGTGTCTGCACATCCTTATCATGCATGATGGCGGGCGGCGAAACCATCCTCGCTGAATTGCAGGCCAGCGCCGGTGATGATGTGCGCTTTGTGCCAGCGCCTTGCATTGGTGCTTGTGATAAGGCGCCTGCAGCGGCTGATGGGCATGACCTTGTCAGTCATGTCACAACAGATAGCTTGCGGGCCCGCGCACAAGCCCCCGCCCCGCATCATGAGACCCCTGATTATGTCGATTTTGATTCTTATGTTGCCCAAGGTGGGTATCAGCTGTTGAAAGCGTTGAAATCTGGGGAAAAGACAGGCGCTGACATCATTGGCGCGCTATCTTCCTCTGCTTTGCGCGGCTTGGGTGGTGCTGGCTTCCCGACAGGACGTAAATGGTCCATTGTTTCTGGCTATGACGGCCCACGTTTGATGGCAGTCAATGGCGATGAGGGTGAGCCTGGCACATTCAAAGACCGGTTTTACCTCACAACAGACCCGCACCGCATGATCGAAGGCATTTTGATTGCCGGAGCAAGCTCTGGTATCAACTATTGCTATATCTATATGCGTGACGAATATCCTGAAATTCTCGCGCTTTTAAAAGAAGAATTGGCAAAGGTTCACGCAGCTGGCCTTGATGACCATACGGTAGTTGAGCTGCGTCGCGGCGCTGGCGCTTATATATGCGGTGAAGAATCCGCAATGATCGAATCAATCGAAGGGAAACGAGGTATTCCGCGCCAACGCCCTCCTTATGTGGCTGAGGTCGGACTATTCGGACGCCCAACATTGGTGAATAATGTCGAAACCTTATTCTGGATCCGTGACATTGTTGAAAAAGGGGCTGATTGGTTCAATGAACAAGGCAGCGCAGACCATCCTGGGTTCCGGACTTATTCCGTATCTGGCCGCGTTGCTAAACCGGGATTAGTGAAAGCACCTGCCGGTAGCACTGTTGCCGAGTTAATCGCCCTTTGTGGCGGCATGGCTGATGGTCATCACTTCAAAGGTTATCTGCCAGGTGGCGCCTCAGGTGGCATTTTGCCAGCCTCTAAGGCAGATATCCCGCTCGATTTTGGCGGTCAATTGGCCGAAGAAGGTTGTTTTGTCGGCTCGCATGCGGTGGTGGTTCTCTCAGACCACGATAATATGTGGGATGCCGCCTTAAACCTGATGCAATTCTTCAAACATGAATCATGCGGCCAATGTACACCTTGCCGCAATGGCACAGAAAAAGCTGTAATGCTGATGAGCCAGCCGCAGGTTGATACAGCCTTGCTTGGCGAGCTATCACAGACTATGGCCGATGCGTCTATTTGCGGCCTCGGTCAAGCGGCCTCTAACCCTCTTACATCCGTGATGAAACATTTCCCTGAAGATGTGCCAACCATCTCTCCAGCGATGACAGATAAGGCGTAAAGACAATGACAAAATTTGTTGAATTTGAGCTTGATGGTAAAATAGTCAAAGCTGATGCTGATAAGAGCATCTGGCAAATTGCCAAGAGTGAAGGCACAGACATCCCGCATCTTTGCTATAAGGATGATGACAGCTATCGCGCGGATGGTAATTGCCGTGCTTGTATGGTGGAAATCGAAGGTGAACGTGTTCTTGCCGCCTCCTGTTTACGCAAGCCAACAGATGGTATGGTTGTAAAAACAGCGACAACCCGCGCAGAGACAGCCCGTAAAATGGTGATGGAATTATTGGTATCTGACCAACCACCAAAAGAGGCTGCGCATGACCCGCAAAGTCAGTTATGGCAATTTGCCGATGCACAAGAGGTTGAAGATAGCCGTTTCCCCGCCTCTTTCTCACCAGAGGCTGATAGCTCTCATCCCGCCATTGCGGTCAATATGGATGCTTGCATTCAGTGTAATTTATGTGTGCGTGCCTGCCGAGAAGTGCAGGTGAATGACGTGATTGGACTTGCTGGCCGTGGTGCTGATGCGCATATCGTTTTTGATTTTGGCGATGATATGGGCGCGTCAACTTGTGTAGGATGTGGTGAATGTGTGCAAGCCTGCCCCACCGGCGCTTTGATGCCAAAAACGGTTCTGGATGATAGTCAAAAGCTCGCCATCACACCTGACAGACAAGTGGATTCGGTTTGCCCCTATTGCGGTGTGGGCTGCCAGCTAACCTTTAACATCACTGATGAGAAAATCACGTCTGTTGTTGGCAAGCAAGGCCCTGCCAATCAGGGGCGTCTCTGTGTGAAGGGACGCTATGGGTTTGATTATATCGACAATCCAGAGCGCCTGACAAAGCCACTTATCCGCCGGGAAGATGTACCAAAATCTGAATCATTGCCATTTGATCCAATGAACCCTCTGACACATTTCAGAGAAGCAAGCTGGGAAGAGGCCTTAGATAAAGCAGCAGGTGGTTTGAATCAGGTTCTCGCTGATCATGGCCCCTCAGCCATGTCTGGCTTTGGGTCTGCAAAAGGGTCAAATGAAGAAGCCTATCTAGTGCAAAAGCTAGTACGGACAGGCTTTAAGACAAATAATGTGGACCATTGTACACGTCTTTGTCATGCCTCATCTGTGGCTGCTTTGATTGAAAATATTGGCTCTGGTGCTGTGACAGCCTCATTTTCACAATGCCAATATTCTGATGTAATTATTGTGATCGGATCCAACCCCACAGTGAACCATCCTGTAGCTGCAACATTCATTAAAAATGCGGCGCAAAGAGGAGCCGATTTGTTTGTGATGGATCCTCGTGGACAAGCCCTTGATCGCTATGCCACAGCCTCATTGAATTTCACGCCTGGATCTGATGTGGCGTTATTGAATGCGATGATCCATGTGATTATTGCAGAAGGCCTCTATGATGAGAGCTATATTGAGGAGCATACAGAAGGGTTTGAAGATCTCAAAGCAGCCACAGCTGCGACATCACCTGAAGCGATGAGCCCAATCTGTGGTATCGACCCTGATGTTATCCGTAGCACGGCCAGGACTTATGCCAATGCCAAAGCTTGTATTATTTTATGGGGTATGGGCGTGTCTAAGCATACGCATGAGACTGATAATGCCAGATGTTTGATCTCGCTGGCGCTTCTCACTGGGAATGTGGGCCACCCTGGTGCTGGTCTGCACCCGCTACGTGGTCAGAATAACGTGCAAGGCGCATCTGATGCAGGTCTTATCCCGATGTTCTTCCCTGACTATAAGCCTGTGACAGACCCTGAAACACGCGCCAAATATGAGTCATTCTGGGGCACTGAACTTGATCCTAATCGGGGCCTAACTGTGGTTGAGATTACAGATGCGGCATATGATGGCACAATCAAAGCCATGTATATTATGGGTGAAAACCCGGCCATGTCAGACCCTGACCAAACCCATGCCAGAGCAGCGCTTGCTAATCTTGATCATCTTGTGGTGCAAGATATTTTCATGACAGAAACAGCGGCATTTGCTGATGTTATATTGCCAGCCTCTGCCTTCCCTGAAAAAACAGGAACAGTCACAAACACTGACAGACGTGTGCAATTAGGCAGACAAGCGGTTCAACCCCCTGGTGACGCGCAACAAGATTGGTGGATCATCCAAGAAATTGCGAATCGTATGGGACTGAACTGGTCTTATACGCATCCCAAAGATATTTTTGGCGAAATGCGCATGGTCATGCCGTCTCTTACTGGCATTAGCTGGGACAGATTAGAGCGCGAAGATGCGGTGACCTATCCTTGTGCAGATGAAGAATCAGAAGGTCGTGATATTATCTTTGGTGACGCGTTCCCAACAGCTTCTGGGCGCGGGCGCATGACACCAGCGGACATTTTGCCACCAGATGAACAACCAGACGCTGACTTCCCAATCATCATGTCAACGGGACGTCTGCTTGAGCATTGGCACACAGGTTCAATGACAAGACGCGCGACTGTGCTAGATGCACTTGAGCCGACGGCCGAAGTGCATATCAGCCCAGATGATCTTGAAACGCTCTCTGCCAAGGGCGGTGATATGATAGCTGTGGAAACACGCAGAGGTCGCATTGAATTGGCGGCGCGTATGGACCCGAACCTGCCAGCTGGTATGATTTTTGTTCCATTCTGCTTTACAGAAGCACCAGCGAACATGCTAACAAACCCCGCCTTGGACCCTTATGGCAAAATTCCAGAGCTGAAATTCTCAGCGGCGCGCCTATCAATGGCAGAAAGCGTTGAAGCAGCAGAATAAGTTGTTCACAAACGAGATTGTGACAAAGAGAGGCCACGCTTCTTTTTGTCACATCTATTTTAATTCGCATATGTCACTAAATTGCGCTATGAAGGGCAAAATCTGTGTTATGCTGGCGCTAATCGGGCCAGGCTTGGTATGTGTGGGACCGCGATATGGACATACCGGCCATTGAATAGTGGGGAATAGATTGGATTATCAATCACTCATCGCAAGCCATATTGATAAGCTGAAAGCGGAAAATCGCTATCGCTATTTTGTGGAACTAGAGCGCAAGGCAGGCAGCCATCCCTATGCCACTTGGCACAGTGAAAGCGGCGAGCGCCAAGTCACAGTATGGTGTTCCAATGATTATCTCGGCATGGGACAATCCGCTCACGCGATTGACGCAATGAGCGCATCTGTCAAAGAACATGGCACAGGAGCTGGTGGCACACGCAATATCTCAGGCACCTCCTCTTCTATTGTAGCGCTTGAAAAAGAGCTATCTGAAGTGCATGGCAAAGAGAGAGCGCTAGTCTTCACATCAGGCTATGTCGCCAATGAGGCAAGCATTTCAGCATTATTATCAATGCTTGATGACCCGCTCGTTTTGTCTGATTCTATGAACCATGCCTCTATCATTTCCGGCATCCGCTATGCCAGAACAGATAAAGCCATTTTCCGTCATAATGATTTGGCTCATTTAGAGGAACTACTCGCTGCACAACCGCGCGAACGCCACAAATTAATTATCTTTGAATCTGTCTATTCAATGGATGGTGATACATCACCTATCGCAGAGATTGCGGCCTTGGCACGTCGCTATAATGCGATGACTTATTTAGATGAAGTTCATGCAGTTGGCATGTATGGTGCCCAAGGTGGCGGTGTTGCCCAGCGTGATGGCGTAGCTGACCGAATTGATATCATCCAAGGCACCTTTGGCAAGGCCTATGGCGCGATGGGCGGCTATATAGCCGCTAGTGATGCGATTTGTGACGCCATTCGTGGTTTTGGTTCTGGATTTATTTTCACTACCGCGATGCCCCCTGCCCTCGCAGAAGCGGCATTGGCATCGGTTCGTCATCTGCGCTATAGCAGCCAAGAGCGAGACCGCCAGCAAGAACAAGCCGGAAAGCTTAAACAGATGCTCGCTGAGGCCGGTTTACCCGCTTTGCCGTCAACGACCCATATTGTGCCAGTAATGGTTGGTGATGCCTCGCAATGCTCTGAAATCTCTTGGACATTGCTGCAGGACTATAACCTTTATATTCAGCCGATTAACTATCCTACAGTACCCAGAGGGACTGAGCGGTTGCGCATTACGCCAGGCCCGCTCCATACTGATGAGATGCTGAATAAGCTTGTCTCTGCCTTGACTGAGGTTTTCCACCGCGTCAATCCACCAAGTCTCCACCACATTGCTGACAAAAAAGCCATAGCCAATTTCGGATAACGCACTAGATTGGTGTCAGTCTTGATGAAATCTGAGTATCAAAGGGTGATATCATGTCTGTGAAACAAATGCCTGCGGACCATCCGCAATGGCCACGTCATGCCAAAACAGGCCTCTTACTTGTTAATCTAGGAACACCAGATGGCACTGACACCCCATCAATGCGCCGTTATTTGAAAGAGTTTTTGTCAGATAAGCGCGTTGTTGAAGTGCCTCGTCTGTTATGGTGGCTCATTCTAAATCTTATCATCCTCAATATTCGTCCTCGCAAATCTGGTGACGCCTATGCGCGCATTTGGCTGGATGATGAAGATGGATCTCCGTTACGCAAATATACAAGATTACAAGCCGAACATTTAGCCAAGCGGTTCGGGGCTGAAGGCGATGGCCGTGATGACCTCATGGTGGATTATGCCATGCGCTATGGCAATCCTTCGATTGAATCACGCCTAGAAGCGATGCGTGCTGCGGGCTGCAATCGTTTTGTTATCATCCCTCTTTATCCGCAATATGCCGCCTCAACAACCGCAACGGTGAATGATGAAGTGTATCGCTGGGCGCTTAAACAAAGATGGCAGCCTGCTATTCGTACCGCACCAGCCTATCATGACCATCCTGTCTATATTAAGGCGCTGGCTGATAGCTTCCGCGACTTCCAAGCAGACCATGGCGATCCAGATATGCTGCAGTTATCTTTTCATGGGATTCCGCAGCGTTATTTTGCACAAGGTGATCCCTATCACTGCCATTGCATGAAGACCGCGCGGCTCGTCAGAGAAGAGTTAAATTGGCCAGAAGAGAAATTCTTTGTCAGCTTCCAATCTCGCTTTGGTCGTGAGCCGTGGCTACAGCCCTATACGGATGAGACATTAGAGCGATTTGGTGAGGAAAAAGTAGGGCATCTTGCCTTAATGGCGCCTGGCTTTAGCGCTGATTGCCTTGAGACATTAGAAGAACTAGCCCTAGAAGGTCAGGAAGAATTCCACGAAGCTGGCGGTGGCACCTTCAACTATATCCCCTGCCTCAATGATAGCGACCATGGCATGAAAGTCATTGAACAGATCGCACGTGAAAACCTCGCTGGCTGGGTAGAGTTATAAAATGCAATAGGGTTGAGTAGGATTATACTCAGCCCGCCGCCCCATCCCCGCACGCCCCTCTCGTCCCCCCTTTGCGATCAGTGAAACCTTATAGCGTCTTGTCTCTTGCTAGCGTAACGTGACAGATAATGACGCAGGCAATATAGCGCGGCACGTGGGGCGCTTGCGCATAAACGATAGAAAGAATGGGCCTCAGACGAGGCTATGGCTGGAAAGGATGCCTCAGCCATGCTACCACATCTACAATCTCTGATAAGAGACCGCTAATTTTGCTATTATTTCGTTGTGGGGATTTCATATGACCGTCCAAATCTGGTCCAGCGCCAAACGTGCCTATGACCGTGCGCTTACCACCGCTGGCACGCAATTTGCGCGTCTCTTCCTCTATGCTTTTTCTTGCCTTGAATCGATCATTATTCCTATTCCCACGGACCCGCTTTTGGCCGCATGCGTCTTGGCAAAACCGCAAAGATGGATTTCAATTGCAGTTTATTGCGCGCTGGCATCTGTCTTAGGTGGTGCGATTGGCTGGGCGCTGGGCGCTTTTGCTGCCCCAGCTGTCATGGCAGCTGCTGAGAGCTTACCACATGCCATTTTTAGTGCTGAAAAATTTGAAATTGTGGCACAGGCCTTCCAGAAATTAGGCTTGCCTCTTGTCTTAATCGGGGCCTTTACCCCCTTGCCGTTTAAGGTGATTGCTATCTCAGCTGGCTTATTTGCCTATCCCCTTATTCCCTTCCTCATTATTGCGACAATTGGCCGTATGGCGCGCTTCTTGATTGTCGCAGCGATGGTACGATATCATAAAGATAGCAAGCGATTGGTGATGATTGCCTCAGGCGCTTTGGTCTTGGTTTTAATCGGCTTTTGGATGCTCGGATAGATGGCTTTGACACAGCATATGGTCGATATGATACGCAGTCCGCGCGCGCTTTGGCTCGCGGGGCTAGGGTCATTCACCTTACTCGTCGCCGCCCTTTTATTCGAACATGTCGGTGGGCTCGCCCCTTGCAAATTATGCCTCACCCAGCGCGTGCCTCATTATGGGATTGTGGCCCTTGCATTGATTGGGTTTATCACACCGCAGGCCAATCGCCTGTGGCGGCTGATGGCAGCCGCATGTGCGCTGATGACGGCCTCTGTTGGCTTGCAACATGTTGGCGTTGAACAAGGCTGGTGGCAAGGCCCACAAGGATGCACCGCACAGATGGCCGGTGGTGATTTAGCATCACTGACAGATAGCTTGCTGGCAACGCCTGTGGTGCGTTGTGATGAAATTGCATGGCAATTATGGGGCATCTCAATGGCGGGGTGGAATATGGTTGCCTCGCTTATCATAGCCACCCTGTTAATATATAGCATAGTAGCAGGCCCCAAGGCCGCCTAAAGGAGAGAGTGATGGCACAAGTATCACGCAAACGATTAGCTGAATATTTACGCGTCAATCATGCTGGGGAACGCGCTGCACAAACCATTTATAAAGGACAACTAGCCGTCCTCAAAGGTCATGAGCATGAAGCTGAAATTCAGCATATGATGGAACAAGAAGTTGAGCACCTTGAAACATTTGACAAATTATTGAATGAGTATCAGGTGCGCCCGTCGCTTCTTGACCCTGTCTGGGGTGCGGCTGGGTTTGCGCTTGGCGCGGTAACAGCTGCCATGGGACCAAAGGCAGCGATGGCTTGTACCATTGCCGTCGAAGAGGTCATCGGTGAACATTATCAAGAGCAAGTCGAGGCGCTTCATGCCGCTGATCAAGAGGCTGAGCTGACGAAAACATTAGCCCGCTTTAGAGATGAAGAATTAGAGCATCGTGATATTGCCCGCGACCATAAGGGTGAAGAGGCAACTGCCTATCCTCTTTTGCGCAAGATTATTCAAACGGGATGCCGTGGCGCCATTAAAATCGCTGAAAAATTATAGTAGATTGCGCTGTCTTCTTAGATATTACCGGCCAGTTGAGACTAGACTTTTCCCATGCCTCCCCCTATAGTATGCCAGCAAACGAGCGCGGCTGTGGTGTAGTGGTAGCACAAAAGCCTTCCAAGCTTTTAGGGCCAGTTCAAGTCTGGTCAGCCGCTCCAATTCTCCTCTCCCTCTCATTTAAAATAGATGTGTCTTTCAATAGGACAGGGATGAGGCGCGCCTGAGATGATTGATATCCTAATTGCAGTCTTTGTTGTCGCTGGCGCCATCATCGGTTATTGGCGCGGTGCTTTTGCCGGTGTTGTCTTGCTATTAGCCACCTATGTCCCGATGGGCCTATTTGTGCTATATTACGATAAAATCTCCGGCTTCGTGCAGCTCACCCTGAGCAATAGCGGCAATGCCACAACCTCTGCCTTAGGCGGTCTAGGGGCCTTCTCCGGCATTATCGCCTTATTTGGCCTCAGCGGTGCTTTATTCTTTGGCACCCGTATTATGTTGAAAATCGTCGAGATGGAAAAACCTGACCGCGCGGCTAAGATTGGGGGCGCTGTCATTGGTGTTGTCTCTCACAACCTGATTGCAACTTTGGTTTTCTTTTTCTTTTATAATGCAGTCCCAGCCACTACGACCGCCATCATCAAATGGTCTTATTGGCAAAAAGCACTCTATCCGATTCATAAATTGCTATACCCGCCTTATGTGAGCCTCGTGAAAACCCGAACACAGGCCTTTTCTGATGCGATTGCACAGGACGGGTTTGGCCAGGTGCTTGTCGGCGGCGTGAGTCTAGCCGGTATTAATGAGGCGGTTGGATTTGACGCGCCAAGCCTCTCAGCTGCCCTGACCGATATCAAAGAATTGGCTGATACCATCAATATTGACGAAGTTAATGCCCTTATAGAAACGGCGCAAAATGAAGACCTCAGCCCAGAAGAAATTGACAGACGAATTAGCGCCGAACAAGAAGCCCGGCGCCGCTATATTGATAGTCAACTTCGATAAGGTGATTAGTTATTCAAAGCTGCCACTCGCGCATCTCTACCACAGCTAAAGCGATAGAAATTATACCGCACCGGATTTTTCATATAATAATCCTGATGGTAACGTTCTGCCGGCCAAAACGTCACCTCATCTTCGATTGGCACGAGCGATGTCTTTGGCGCAAGTCGTGTTGCGATGGCGCGCTCCTTGTCAGATGACACATGAATGGCGGGGCTGTAGGCGTGACCACGGTCGCAAAATTGCCCCCCTGTATCTTCATAGTCAACATGGGTGTAATAATGCGTGATCAGCTCTTCAAATTGGATAGCTGTTGGATCATAATGGATTTGCACCACTTCGCGATGCCCTTGATGGGATTGATAGGTTGGGTTTTCCAAACTACCGCCGGCATAACCAGATACAACCTCATAGACCGCGTCTAATTTTTCAAAATCTTTTTCAATACACCAAAAACAGCCACCAGCAACGATAAGACTCGCCGCCCCCTCAGGGAGGTTTTGGGCATAATCACCATAATCAGACCCTGCATTCACGGGCTGGAGACCCACTAGTGCAAAGCCGCAAGCTGCCACTGCCAAGACAGAGGCGCGCCGCATAGCGTGCGAAATAAATGAGAGGGAAACGAAATGATACGGCATTGCTGCCTCCTTTCCTAAATTGTGGCTGTGCCACATAAGTCTTTCGCATGTCCAAGTGTGAAAGATAGCGCGTAAATATGGCAAAAACAGGTCTCTTTCGCCTCATTTGGTCGCATTTACCCGCCCTTATTATGACTATTTTTTAATCATTTATATATATTGGTGATTAATTTTTATGCATATTCTCGATCCTAATCAGGAATCCTCTCAAAACACACCAAGACCCCACGATACATGCTAATTCCACGACATTATTTTAAATGGGGGTGCAATTCCATGTTTTACCGTTCTTTGTTGGCTAGCCTAGCTGGCCTTGCTTTTTTTCTGCCACATAATGCGATGGCAGCTGTTGATTCAGGTGACTCAGCCTGGATTTTAACCTCAACCGCTTTGGTCTTATTCATGACCCTACCAGGCCTCGCTTTGTTTTATGCAGGCCTTGTGCAGTCAAAAAATATTATATCTGTTTTGATGCATCACTTTGCCATTGCCTGCCTCTGCTCTGTGTTGTGGGTTGTAGCTGGCTATAGCCTTGCTTTCTCAGGCGATGGCGCTTGGGTTGGCAATCTTGATAACATCTTTATGTCTGCCATCACATTTGAGACCGTATCAGGTACGATTCCGGAATCTCTGTTTGCGGCCTTCCAAATGACATTCGCTGTTATTACGCCAGCTTTGGTGATCGGCGCCTATGTCGAACGGATTAAGTTTTCAGCCGTTCTTATCTTTTCCGGTTTATGGCTATTAGTCGTCTACGCCCCTGTCACTCATTGGGTATGGGGTGGCGGCATCCTAGCAAGCTGGGGTGTGATGGATTTTGCCGGTGGTATTGTGGTTCACGCCACAGCAGGTACTGCCGCGATCGTTGCTGCTCTTATGCTTGGCAAACGCAGAGGCTTCCCAACCTCGTTGACACCACCACATAGCCCAGTACTAACCATGATTGGTGCATGTATGTTGTGGGTCGGCTGGTTCGGCTTTAATGGCGGCTCTGCCCTCGCGGCCGGCCAAGGGGCGGCTATGGCCCTCCTCGTCACACATATCTCTGCTGCCGTTGCATCACTTGTTTGGATGGTCATTGAATGGCGTCGCTTTGGTCGCCCGTCAGTTGTTGGCATGGTCACAGGTATGGTGGCTGGTCTGGCCACTGTGACACCAGCCTCTGGCTATATTGGAGTTCCTGGCGGCATTATCCTTGGTCTTGCTGGTGGTTATATCTGCTATGTGGCTGTTGATATCATTCGTGGCAAGTTACAGATTGACGATTCTTTGGATGTCTTTGCTGTCCATGGTGTAGGCGGTATTCTTGGCTCACTATTGGTAGCCGTTCTGGCGACAGAGACATTCTCAGGTGTCGGCCTTGGCGATGTATCAATTGCCAGCCAGTTTATGGTTCAGCTTGGCGGTGTTGCCCTCACAGTTGTCTGGACAGCCATTGCAAGCTTTGTCATCCTAAAGGTAGCTGGTCTAGCCGGCGGGTTACGTGTGTCAGAGAATGACGAAGTGGAGGGTCTTGACCTGACACAGCACGGCGAACGCGGCTATCACACAAACTAAAGGAGAGGCAGATGAAATATATCATTGCGATTATTAAACCTTTCAAACTGGATGATGTACGTGAAGCGCTAATGGCGTTAGGCGTTGAAGGTTTGACCGTCTCAGAAGTGAAAGGCTTCGGCCGGCAACGTGGCCAGACTGAAATTTATCGCGGGGCTGAATATGCCGTTGCTTTTGTGCCAAAGGTCAAGATTGAGATTGCCTGCCGTGGTGAGATGGCTGACAAAATTGTCGAGACATTAAAAGATGCCGCAGGCACAGATAAGATTGGCGATGGTAAGATCTTTGTCTTGGATCTGCAGCAAGCTGTACGTATTCGCACCGGCGAAGCAGATGATGAAGCGCTAAGCTAGTTAAGCCGCTCATCCATCATTATTAATATCAGGGGGCTCTTACAGTGATGTAAGGGCCCTTTGCCATTCTGCCTCCACATCAGGATCATCATCGCGTTGATAGTGGTGCTGCATCTCTTCTGGCGTCTGATAACAAGAGAGCGCCCAAATAGCCATACCCCGCATCAGAGGCGCCTCGGCGGTTAAAAAGGGAATGATAAGAGGGATAAGCGCAGATGAGTTCGCATTCCCAGCCGCAATCAGGACATTGCGCATAAATTTCGCATAGCCTGCGCGGCGCACAGGCATACCAGCGAAGGTAGAGCGAAACAAGGCCTCATCCATCTGAAGCAATGTCTCAAGCGGCCAAAGCGCGTGATCATGACGCGGATGCAGTTTTTGTTCAGCCGCGGCGGAGGCAAATTTATTCCACGGGCAAACTGCCAGACAATCATCACACCCAAATATGCGATTACCAATCAAAGGACGATAGTCTGGCTCAATCTGGCTATCTTGTTCAATCGTCATATAAGAGATACAGCGACGCGCATCGAGCTGATACGGTCTTGGGAAGGCCTTTGTGGGGCAGATATCAAGACAGGATGTACAACTCCCACAATGATCTGCCATAGGCGCATCATATGGTAAGGAAGCCGTCGTTAAGATTGTGCCTAAAAACACCCAGGAGCCGAATTCACGGCTGACCATATTACTGTGCTTCCCTTGCCACCCCAAACCAGCCTGCACGGCAAGCGGCTTTTCGAGCAAAGGTGCCGTATCTACAAAGACTTTCACATCAGCGCCGGCATAGGCGGCAAATTGCCCTGCCAGTTGCTTTAACTTGCCCTTAATCACATCATGATAGTCACGCCCTCTGGCATAGACTGAAATATTACCTTTATCTGTTTCAGATAAAGATAGGAGCGGGTCATGATCAGGCCCGTAATTCATTGCTAGAACAATGGCTGATTGCGCCTCTTGCCACATGGCATCTGGCGAGGCGCGTCTGTCCCTCGTCTCTGCGAGCCATGACATCTCACCATGATAGCCCTGCGCAATGAACTCATCCAAATGCGCAGCGGTGGTAGCAGGGAGGCTCGCAGAGGTGATAGCACAGCTATCGAAGCCTGCCTGTCTTGCCTTCTGCTTAATCCAATCTGCAATATCTCTGCCAGATGCCATCTTTTATTTGTCTAACTCTCTGTTACAGAGGTTCAATATCACCCATATCCTGCCATTTCGCAAAATCAGCTTGGAAAGCGGCAAACCGGCCTTCTTCGATTGCTTCACGCATGGCGGCCATCAAATCTTGATAATAATGCAGATTATGCCATGTCAGCAGCATCAAGCCTTGCACTTCATCTGCTTTGAATAGGTGATGAAGATAGCCGCGTGAATAATGCGTACAAGCCGGACAGCCGCAGGCCTCATCAATGGGGCGGTTATCTTCAGCATGACGCGCATTTTTAATGTTGATAGTGCCGCGACGTGTAAAGCCTTGACCCGTGCGACCAGAGCGCGTTGGCATCACGCAATCAAACATATCAACACCGCGCGCAACTGCCCCCACAAGGTCTGAGGGCTTACCAACACCCATCAAGTAACGTGGCTTATCCGCCTTCATAAGCGGCGTGGTGAAGTCAAGCGTATCAAACATCGCCTCTTGCCCTTCTCCAACAGCAAGGCCGCCAATGGCATAGCCTTCAAAATCTATCTCATTCAATTTTTCAACTGATTCTGTGCGCAAATCACGATAGACAGATCCCTGTACAATGCCGAACTGACCATAGCCTTTTCGCTGCACAAAGGCCTCGCGTGAGCGCTTTGCCCAACGCATCGACAACCGCATCGAATCCGCGGCCACTGCTTCTGTTGCAGGGAATGGTGTACATTCATCAAACGCCATGGTGATGGTGGCATCTAGCTTATGCTGAATATCCGTTGATATTTCTGGCGTGAGGCGGTGGGCAGACCCATCAAGATGAGACTTAAACGTCACACCCTCTTCATCAATTTTCCGCAATGGACCAAGCGACATTACCTGAAAGCCACCAGAATCAGTTAGGAGCGGCTTATGCCATCCCATCATTTTCCGCACACCACCCAATTTGGCCACACGATCAGGACCAGGGCGCAACATCAAATGATAGGTATTTGATAAAATAATCTCAGCCCCTGTCTCAGCGACAGATTGCGGCATCATGCCTTTGACTGTTGCTGCTGTCCCCACAGGCATAAAAACAGGCGTTTGAATGGTGCCCCAAGCAGTTTGCACCTCGCCACGACGCGCCATGCCATCGGTTGTCTTTAGTGTAAAACCAAACTCTGCTTCTGGTTCTGTGGGAAAGGCATCTTTTGCAAAGAGGCGGTCTGTTTGTCTTGTTTTCATGTGCGGCGCTCCAATAAACAGGCATCCCCATAGCTAAAAAAGCGATATTTCTCAGAGACCGCAAGCTGATAGGTTTCCATCATAAACTCATAGCCTGAAAAAGCAGATACAAGCATCAATAATGTTGATTTTGGCAAATGGAAATTTGTCATCAGCATATCCGCTGACCCAACTTGGAAGCCTGGTGTGATGAAAATATCTGTCTCACCTGAAAACGCAGTGAAAGATTGTGATTTTTGCCAAATCGTCTCGCAGATCCGAAGTGAGGTTGTGCCAACGGCAATAATCCGGCGACCCTCTGCCCGTGCCTCATTCAAGCGTGCGGCCGTTTCTTCGCTCATGCTGCCCCATTCAGAATGCATTTTGTGATCAGCAATCTCATCAACTTTGACAGGCAAAAATGTGCCAGCCCCAACATGCAAGGTGACCTCTTCAAAACGGATATCATTGGCAAGCAGGGCGGATGTCAACTCATCTGTGAAATGTAAACCTGCGGTGGGCGCTGCCACAGCCCCACTATATTTCGCAAACATCGTTTGATAGGTGCTTTCATCTGCTTCATCAGGACCATCTGGACGCTTAATATAAGGCGGAAGAGGCATCGCACCATGACGCAGAATGGCATCATCTAAGGCCGTGCCTGAACAAGAGAAGCGCAGCGATACCCCGCCCCCCTCTTCAACACCAATCACCTCACATGAAAAATCATCCGCAAAGGTTACAATTGTGCCAACAGGGCATTTACGCGCAGGCTTGGCAAAGGCCGTCCAGCTATCAGGACCAAGACGCTTTAACAGGGTAAAACGAGCTTGCCCTTCCCCTCTCGTGCCTGTCAGCAAGGCCGGAATAACTTTGGTATTATTGACGACCATCACATCACCTGGCTGCAGCAGATCTGGCAAATCACGAATGATGTGATGGGCATGCTGATGACCAAGGCAAGAGAGAAGGCGCGCGCTATCACGCGGCTCAACAGGTTGCTGCGCAATCAAGTCTGATGGCAGGTGATAGTCAAAATCGTCTAATTTCATTGGTTCACAAGGGAAAAGGTCAGTTAAAAAATTTGGATGATACCCACAACCACAGAGGTAGGCTCATCACTCTCTCTGACAATAAGGGACTGCAATTTTTGTTCAGCCATTCGTGCCTCGGCTTGCCCTAATTTTTCATGGCGAGAGATAGATTGCGGTGCCTTATTCATCACCTCGCTAGCACGACAATCTGCGAGCGATTGCCCATCTACAAGCATGCGCCTGACATCGCCATCTGTGATGATACCCTTTAACTCCTGAGCTGAGCCCACAAGCGCTAGCCCTAAACGGCCTTCTGTCATAGCGATTAGCACATCTGACATAGCGGCATCTTCTGCGACAAAGGGCAAATTCTGGCTCACCATTTTATCGCCTACATGGGTCAATAATTGCTGACCAAGCTTGCCACCTGGATGCGTGGCTGCAAAATCTTCTGCCTTGAATTTCCGCTGCTCCATGAGCACGACGGCAAGCGCATCGCCAAGGGCCAAGGCTGCCATTGATGAGGTTGTTGGCGCTAAGTTTAACGGACACGCCTCTCTATCAACAGAGGCATCTAAGATCACATCAGCGGCACGACCCAGCGAACTATCCTTGCGGCCAATGAGAGAAATGACTTTGGCCTGCAATCGCTTAAAGGCAGGCAGCAGCCTGACCACTTCTTCTGTTTCCCCAGAATTAGAGATCAAAATCACCACATCATGGGGGCGTACCATGCCTAAATCGCCATGGATAGCTTCTGCCGGGTGCAAAAATAGTGCCGGCGTCCCTGTTGATGAGAGTGTTGCCGCAATCTTTGCCCCAACAAGACCAGATTTGCCCATACCACAAATCACCAAATGCCCATCATGCGATAAAATCATCTCAACCGCTTTGGCAAATTCGTCATCAATGACTGCTTCGAGGCGCCCCATCGTTGATTGATAGGTGCGAAGCAGTGTTTTAGCGGAAGTCAAATGGGATAAATCACTCATGAATTTCTTTTACTTAGATTGCTGGAAAAAAGCGAGATCAATTTGATGATGCCCTGCCTCCTGTAACCTTGCCAAATCAGCGGGTCGGTTCAGATTTAAAAACGGGTCAGGCGTCTCATCAAAGGGGACATAGTGACAGCCAATCTCAGCTGTGAAGGCATCAATCTTGCGCACATCTCTGTCACACAGCGCGGTTGTTAGCTGTGGCAAGACCGAGACTGGCCATAATCCGATAACAGGATGCGTGCGTCCGTTGCTCATGACACTGATTAGCGGTGCCATCGTCAAATGGTCAGCACAGATATCACCGAGATTTGATGGCAAAAACGGCGCATCTGTTGGTATAATCAAGCAATGGCTCACCATTGGATGATGGGTCGCCAAATAGGACAAAGCAGCATGTATGCCGGCAAGCGGGCCTTGAAAGCCAGCCACTTCATCTGGGATAACAGGGATGTCAAAGCGCCCAAAACGGGTTGCATCACCATTTGCATTCAATAATAGAGGGCTGTGATGGGAAAAGCGCTCGATTAGACTATCCAAGATGGTTTGGCCGTCAATCTGGATAAGCCCCTTATCCCCCTGCCCCATACGCTGACCTTGCCCACCAGCCAGTAAACAACAGGCCATCCTCATCTGTCGCGCCCTCCTAATTGGGCAGATTGCGCAGAGCTTTTCTCTTGTTGGACCTCTTCGCGGATGTCATCAAATAGGATGCGCTCAGCACCAGACAATACAGTGAAGCGGGCCCCGCGCATACGCCCCACCAAGGTTAGCCCCGCTTGCCTAGCAAGTGATACTCCTGCCTCGGTAAAGCCAGAACGCGATACTAATATTGGTATACCCATCAACACTGTCTTAATGACCATCTCAGTTGTCAGACGACCTGTGGTATAAAAAATCTTATCAGCCCCTGATATATCCTGCAAAAACATATGGCCTGCAATTTTATCAACCGCATTATGCCGACCAATATCTTCTAGATACAAAAGTGGTGTTTCATCCGTTGCGAGAGCGCAGCCATGGATCGCGCCAGCTTTTAAATATAAAGAGGGGATGGCATTAATAGTGGCTGATAGCTGATAGAGTGTTGAGGCTTTGACTTTTGGCCCCTCGGGGAGCGTGATCTGATCAAATTGATCCATGATATCGCCATATAATGTGCCTTGCGCACAGCCACTTGTGCGAATCTTCTTCTGTAATTTATCTTCATAATTTGTGGCCCGCTCCGTACGCACAACCACAACCGCTAGCTCTTCATCTACATCAATAGCAGTGATTTCATCATCAGCGGTAAGCATATTCTGATTTCGTAGAAACCCAACAGCCAATGCCTCTGGTTGATCACCTAGAGTCATCGCTGTGACCACTTCCTGACGGTTGAGGAAAATCGTCAGCGGTCGTTCTGTCACAACAGGGATCGTCACCGCTTGGCCTTTAGCATCTAGGCCCGTCAGTGAGGTGGTTAAACCAGCCTTGTCCGGTGTAGGATATATTGGTTTCATGCGCGACCTTAACGCCTAACTTCTTCACTCTCATTAAATGGCACATTGACAAGATAGTCTGTCATGCTGTCATGTGGTATCATTATGACACGACATGTATCGTCAAGATACGTCATTTTGCGATTTTCTATAGGGTTCTTCTGTCGATGAAATTTCACTTTATGTCATCAACACATGATCAGGCGCAAGCGAGGTTTGCTGCTTTGACTGAACGCTATGGCCAAACCGAACTGGCAGCGTGCGATGTCATCATCGTTCTTGGCGGCGATGGACAGATGCTGCATGCGCTGCGGCAAAATCTTGATCATGGCAAAGACCTCTATGGCATGAATTGTGGCCGTGTTGGTTTTTTGATGAATGATTATGAAGCGGATAAGCTTGAAGCGCGTGTTAAGGCAGCCACGAGGGCACGTATCCACCCGCTGCGCATGACAGCCACAGATAGAGCTGGCAACACCCATAGCGCGCTTGCCTTCAATGAGGTGTCATTGCTTCGCCAAACCCATGCAGCGGCGCATCTCACCATTGCCGTCAATGGTTCTGTTGAGATGGAAGAGCTCATTTGCGATGGAGTCATTTTATCAACATCACAAGGCTCAACTGCCTATAATTTATCTGCTCATGGGCCCATTTTGCCAATTCGCTCTAATTTGCTAGCGCTCACGCCCATTTCTGCGTTCCGTCCGAGGCGCTGGCGCGGGGCGTTGCTCCCAGATGATTGCGAAGTGACCTTTACGGTGAGAGAACCTGATTTTCGGTCTCAATCCATTTCAGCGGATAATATTGAATTTCGTGATATTGTGTCTGCGACCATACGCCAAGATAACAGTCATGCCGCGCGGATTTTGCATGACCCTCACGCCTCATTGGCTGACCGCATCATTAAAGAGCAATTCTCGTCTTAAACGCTTATTATGAGGCAAGAGAGAGGCCTTGCGCGCGCCAGAAAGCCGTGAGCTCTGTCCACATCTGTACATCAATCTGCGGCGTTTCATTCAGCAGCTCATGGCGCGCTTTGGCAATGGGCACACAAACCCCTTGCGGCAAATGCTTGGCGGCTGTCGCAATGGCCGCTTTATCAACCACCTGTTCATCTTCTGGCTGGAACAGCACCGCTGGTATTGTGATATCTGCGAGATAGGACGGGCGCAATAATGTTTGCAGGGCTGAATGGTAGGCAGCATAAACCCAACCTACTGTGGCGCCATAGCGTCGCAAATCTGGCTGTGTCTTAAACCAATGCGTTTGCCACGCGAATCCTGCCGGATCTGTAGTCAGCTGATTACTTGGCACAAAGGATGTCGCTGTTTCAAGTTCTGGCACAGAGGTAAAGGGAACATGAGAGCGTGCTAAGCCGCATAGCTTCAAGATACGTGCTAACCACAACACCCCTGTCACAGGTTTTGGTGTTGGTAATATCATTGGGGCTGATAGGGCCAGTGATAGGATGCGCGGCCCAAAATAATGCGCGGCGCGCAACGCCAAATGCCCCCCCATTGAATGCGCCAATATATGCATAGGCGCCTCTTGCCAACCGGCTTCTGTGATCACGACCTCAAGCGCATGGATGTGATTGCTAAAATCATCACAATGTACCGCCACAGCTTTGCGCCCTAAATGACCGGAGCGCCCCTGCCCTGGCCAATCAATGGCGAGGCAATCAAACCCAAGTGAGACGGCACGCTTCATGACATGCGCATATTTTTCACAAAATTCTGTAAAGCCTGGCAGGATTAACAAACGTGGCGCATCTGGCATCCCGCAAGACCATAAATGTGCACGAACTATTTGCCCCTGTGGCAGGTCAGCATAGATATCAACGCCCTCCAGCCGCGCCTTCGCATAGCGGCTATCTTCGGCAATCAAATCATGCATGGGAAAGCACCGTTAAATCAGCATCATCCTCTTTATCCAGAAATCCGTCTGATTGACGCGCCCACATCGTAGCATAGAGACCATTTTGCGCTAGCAATTCGCGATGAGTGCCTTGTTCAGCAATGACCCCTTCATTCATCACAAGGATTTGATCAGCATCAACAATCGTTGAGAGGCGATGCGCAATGACAAGGGTTGTTTGGCTCTTAGAGACATGATTAAGCGCCCTTTGAATCTCTTTCTCAGTGCGGCTATCCAGGGCAGATGTTGCCTCATCAAACAAGAAGATGGTTGGCTGTTTCAAAATGGCACGGGCAATAGCGACACGCTGTTTTTCACCGCCTGATAGCTTCAGTCCCCGTTCGCCAACAAGTGATTCATACCTATCTGGCAAGTTTTCAATGAAGTGATCAATTGCGGCTAATTTTGCGGCTTGCTCAATCGCCGTTTGGTCAGCGCCAAAATGCCCATAGCCAATATTATAGCTGATGGTATCATTGAACATCACCGTATCTTGCGGCACGACACCAATAGCGGCACGAACCGTATCTTGGCGCACCTCTCTGATGTCTTGGCCGTCAATTAAAACACGCCCTTGTTGCGGGTCATAAAAGCGGAAGAGCAGCCGTGAAATAGTTTACTTGCCCGCCCCACTAGGGCCAACCATTGCCACGCGCTTACCAGCTGGCACCTCAAAGCTGACCCCTTTGAGAATAGGCCGGTCACGGTAGGAGAAATGAACGTTATCGAAAGTGATCGCTCCTTTGCTAAGGCGCAAGGCAGGCGCTGCGGGTTTGTCCTTAATATCAGGATCTTCTTCGATTAATCCTAGCATCCGCTCCAAATCGATGAGTGATTGACGGACCTCACGATAGACATAACCAAGGAAGTTCAAAGGTAAATATAGCTGTAACAGATAGGTATTTACTGCCACAAAATCACCCACTGACATGGTGCCTTGTTGGATATCATAGCCGGCAAATCCCATGACCAATACCAGACCCAGCGCAATGATAGCGCCTTGCCCCACATTCACAGCGGCCAATGATGTCCGAGACCGCACGGCTGCATCTTCATAACGACGCATCGCATCATCATAACGCGCGGCTTCATTCTCTTCATTATTGAAATATTTAACCGTTTCATAATTCAACAGGGAATCAACTGCCTTGGTTGCCGCTGTCTCATCAGCGCTATTCATCTGGCGGCGGAACGCCATCCGCCATTCTGTGACGCGCATGGTAAAGAGCGCATAAATCACAACGGTAAAGAAAGTAATAACCGCATAAGGCAAACCAAAGAGATACCAGAGAACGGCACTGACAAAAATCACTTCAATTAAGAGAGGCAGGATCTCAAAAGTCGCCATGGTGAGCAGGAATTCTACACCTTTGGCGCCTCTCTCAACAGCCCGCGTCATGCCCCCTGTTTGACGGTCCAAATGAAAGCGCAGAGATAGTTTATGCAAATGCCGAAAGGCTTGCATGGCGGCGCCACGAACCGCACGCTGCGCGACGCGCGCAAACAGATATTGCTTGGCTTCTGAGAAAATCTGTTGGCCAAGACGAGCAACCGCATAACCACCTAAGATAAACCACAGTAGCGTCAAAGAAAATCCATCTTCCCCATTCACCAAATCAACAGACGCCCCATAGAGCAAAGGCGTCACGAGATTAGATAATTTAGCTGCCACAAGGCATAAGAAGGCAAATAAAATCCGCGCACGGACCACCTTGTCACCTTTCGGCGCGGTGTAATCATATAATTCTTTGGCTAAAACAAGAAAACGCGCGAAAAAGGACGCGCGCTTATCAGTGGTTGATGATGACATGATTACGCCTCGACGGTAAAGCTTTCGCCGCAACCGCAGCGCGCTGTTTCATTAGGGTTATTAAAAACAAATTGAGATGAAAATTTCTCTTCGACCCAATCCATTTCAGACCCAATCAAAAACATCACAGCAGATGGGTCAATTAGGATTGTTGCGCCATCTTGTGTGATTACATCCTCAAATGGCTTTTTTTCAGAGGCGAATTCCACCACATATTGTAAGCCAGAACAGCCCGCGGTCTTAATACCCACACGCAACCCGATAATATCATTATCAGCACGCTCCATGAGCTTTTTGACATGCGCGACGGCTTTATCTGTCAGAGTCACAATTGGTTTTGTTGGGTCAAACATCTGTATTCAGCTATCTGTTTCTATCATCACATAGGTTAATCAAAATCAAGCGCCATGCGCGCATCTTCACTCATCCGGTCGGGTGTCCAGGCAGGGTCCCACACCAAAGAGACGGTCACTTGACCAACATCATCACATTCAGCCACGGCCGCCGCCACTTGCTTAGGCATCTCACCGGCGACAGGACAGCCAGGCGCAGTGAGCGACATAGTGATATCTACATCACCAGTGTCATGCCGAATAATATCATAAATCAAGCCTAATTCGTAAATATTTACCGGAATCTCAGGATCTTGAATTGTCTCAATTTGCGCAATAATCTTTGCTTCTGATACCTTACCCGTTGCACCATCGGAACGTGGTTGGCCCGCCACAGCCTGGTAGCCCTGACTGACATCAGGGAGAAAATCGTGTAAGGACGGGCCGTCAAATACATCCTTTGTCATGATTTAAAGATCCTATTTACCTTGTGCAACGCCTCGGTCAAAGCATCAAAATCTTCTTCACAGCTATAGAGGCCAACAGACGCGCGCGCTGTCGATGATAGGCCTAATGATTTCATCAAAGGTTGGGCGCAATGATGACCTGCCCGAATGGCTACCCCATCATGATCAATCAAGGTTGAGATATCATGCGGATGCACCTCATCAAGCGTGAAGGAAATCACACCTGACTTGCCAGCGGCTGTGCCGATGAATGTGATACCATCCACTTCACTTAAGCGCTGCACCCCATATCGTAACAGGCTCATTTCATGGTCGCGAATGGCGGCCATCCCAATTTGCTGCACATAGTCAATGGCGGCACCAAGACCAATACATTCGGCAATAGGAGGCGTGCCTGCTTCAAATCTTGCTGGTGGTGGGGCGTAGGTAGAACGTGCAATTTCGACATCATCAATCATGTCACCACCACCCAAAAATGGTGGCATATCGGCGAGGATTTCCGCCTTACCCCAACAGACCCCGATGCCGCTTGGCCCATATAATTTATGACCAGAAAAGACATAGAAATCGCAATCAATCTCTTGGACATCCACAGGCATATGAACAACGCCCTGACAGCCATCAACGACGAAAAGGGCGCCTGCCTGCCTTGCCAGTGAGGCAATTTCTGTGAGCGGGTAGACGGTGCCGAGCACATTCGAGACATGAGGGATGGAAATGACTTTGGTCCGCTCTGTGATGCATGCGGCAAAGGCTGCCTTATCAAACGAGCCATCTTCTGCCATTGGCGCCGCAATGAGCTTGGCGCCTTTTTGCTGTGCGACCATCTGCCAGGGTACGATATTGGCGTGATGTTCTGCGATGGTGATGAGGATTTCGTCCCCCTCTTGCAGATTGGCACCACCCCATGATTGCGCAATTAAATTGAGCGACATCGTCGCCCCAGAGGTAAAAATCACCTCAGAAGAGGATGGCGCATTGATTAAGCTTGCAACCTTTTGACGGACAGCCTCATAAGCATCTGTTGCGGCCTCAGACAGATAATGCAGCCCACGATGCACATTGGCGTAATGGGTGCCATAGGCCTCTTGCAAGGCATCAAGCACCATTTGTGGCTTTTGTGACGACGCAGCTGAATCTAGATAAGCCAGTCGCTTCCCATGCACAGTTTTGTGCAAAATAGGAAAATCATCACGCAAGGCTGCAAAATCAACCATCTTAGACCCCTGTCATCCAGCGTTGGATGGCTGTGGTCAATGAGGCCCGCAACTCGTCCAAACGCACAGTCTCAAGCGTATCAAGCAAGAAGGCCTCAATGAGCATCATCCGCGCTTCATCAGCTTCGATGCCACGGCTCTTTAAATAAAATAGATGCGTTTCATCCAATTCACCGACAGTCGCACCATGAGAGCAGACAACGTCATCAGCATAAATTTCAAGCTCTGGCTTAGCATCCGCTTCTGCCTGACGTGACAACAGAAGTGCGCGGCTCATTTGTTGACCATCGGTTTTCTGTGCATCGCGTGCGACTACAACCTTCCCTTGGAAAACACCTTTTGCCGTATCATCAAGCACACCGCGAATAAGCTGCGAGGACGTACAGTTTGGTACCTGATGTAACATACGTGTTGTCATATCCTGATGCTGAGTCCCACGTGCCATATAGATAGATGACAAAGCGACATCAGCATGCTCACCATTGAGGTGCATGTGAGTCTCATGGCGTGCTAATTGACCGCCAATCGCTGTTGTAAAGCTATTAATGTCAGCTTTTTCGGCCACAGCCATCACGGTCAGCGACAGATGTTTAGTGCTATCTGTATCAGCTTGCATCTTGGCATGATCAAGCACAGCCTCTGCGCCAATATCCATCACGATAAGTGGCGCTGATAAAGCCGCATGACTTTCATGATGCTCAACGATACGGCATTGGGAGCCTGCCCCTTGCTTGATAAAGATCAAAGGATGGGCTGACTGATCTGCGACATTGGCCGTAAAGCGGAGCGTGAGGAGTTCTGTTATCTGTGCACCTGCTTCGACTTCAATCACAATCGCTGAGGTAACATGTCCCACAGATAGGGTGCCGAGCAGATGGTCCTCTGGCAGATAGGCGGCAAAATCAGCCATATCTGCATCTGTGAATACCCGCATAGCCATGCCGGCTGGCCATGCCACATCACCAGACACTAACAGGCCATTATCAAAGTGCAGGATAAGTCCTGCCTCCGGCGAAGTGGCCGCTTGCGCGCTTTGCGCTGGATTAACCACAACCTCTTGCAGCCTTGTATAAATCCAAGGCTCAGATTTGGCACCCGGCAATCCTGTGGCAGCGAACTGATCGCGCGCCGCTAATACCGCAGCTGTTTGTTGCAAATTATTCGGCAGCATCAATCAACCCCGCATAGCCATTTTCTTCGACCTCTAATGCCAATGATTTATCACCAGATTTGATGATTTTGCCATGTGCCAAAATATGCACAAAGTCAGGCACGATGTGAGATAAGAGACGCTGATAATGCGTGATTACAAGCATACCACGTTGGTCGCCACGTAACGCATTGACCCCTTCAGACACAATCCGCAACGCGTCAACATCAAGGCCAGAATCTGTTTCATCAAGCACAGCTAGGGATGGTTCAAGCAATGCCATCTGCAAAATCTCATAACGCTTCTTCTCACCACCTGAGAAGCCTACATTAACGGCGCGCTTGAGCATATCATCTGAGACGCCTAATTCTTTGGCTTTGGCCCGCACAAGTTTCACAAAGGCCAATTGGTCAACTTCATCCTTGCCCTCTTCACGCAAGCGGGCATTCACAGCTGCCCGCAAAAATGTCATGCCACCAACACCTGGCAATTCAACAGGATATTGAAAGGCCAAAAACATGCCAGCTCTGGCGCGCTCATCTGCTTCCATTTCCAGGACAGATTCACCATCTAGCAGAATGTCGCCCCCTGTGACCTCATAGCCTTCACGGCCAGATAATACATAGGATAGCGTGCTCTTTCCTGACCCATTTGGCCCCATAATGGCATGCACTTCACCGCGATTAATGGTGAGGTTAATGCCGTGCAAAATTTCAGTATCACCAATTTTTGCGTGTAAATCTTTGATTTCCAGCAATGTCATAAATTTATTCCTTATCCAACAGAGCCTTCGAGGCTAATAGCAATGAGTTTCTGGGCTTCAACGGCAAATTCCATTGGTAATTCTTTCATCACCTCACGGCAGAAGCCATTCACAATTAACGAGACCGCCTCTTCTTCATCGAGCCCACGCTGATGACAATAAAAAAGCTGATCTTCTGAAATACGAGATGTGGTCGCTTCATGTTCCACCTTCCCAGACGGGTTGCGAGACACGATGTAAGGCACGGTATGAGCCCCACATTTATCGCCGACAAGTAAGCTGTCACATTGCGTAAAGTTACGGGCATTTTCAGCCTTTGGCATCACCTGTACCAAACCACGATAGGTATTGTTCGATTTACCAGCAGAAATCCCCTTTGAGATGATGGTAGACCGGCTACCTTCACCTAGATGGATCATCTTTGTGCCTGTATCGGCTTGTTGCGCGCCATTTGTCACAGCCACTGAATAGAATTCACCAACCGAGTCTTTGCCTTGCAAAATACATGAGGGGTATTTCCATGTCACAGCTGAGCCTGTTTCAACCTGCGTCCAAGAAATCTTGGCACGGTCACCACGACAGGCCCCTCGCTTTGTCACAAAATTGTAAATCCCGCCCTTGCCTTCGGCGTCACCTGGATACCAATTCTGAACAGTTGAATATTTGATCTCTGCGTCCTCAAGCGCCACCAATTCTACAACAGCGGCATGAAGTTGATTTTCATCTCTTTGCGGGGCTGTGCATCCTTCTAGATAGGATACATAGGACTGGTCCTCAGCAATGATCAAAGTCCGCTCAAACTGACCGGTATTTTTCTCATTAATCCGGAAGTATGTTGATAATTCCATGGGGCAACGCACACCCTTTGGAATGAAGACGAACGAGCCATCTGTAAAGACGGCTGAGTTCAGCGCTGAGAAATAATTATCGGCCACCGGCACAACAGAGCCAAGGTATTTTTTGACCAACTCAGGATGGCTGTGAACCGCCTCTGAGATAGGGCAGAAAACAACCCCTGCCTTTGCCAATTCCTCGCGGAATGTTGTGGCAACTGACACTGAATCAAACACTGCATCAACCGCTACACCAGCGAGCATTTTTTGCTCATTGAGCGGGATGCCTAGCTTTTCATAAGTTGCCAATAATTCGGGGTCGACCTCATCCAATGACTTCGGCCCCTCAGCTGTCTTTGGGGCGGCATAATAATGGATATCCTGATAATCAATCTCAGGAATGTCTAATTTTGCCCAATCTGGCGAGTCCATGGTCAGCCATTTTTGATAGGCTTTTAGACGCCATTCTAACAACCAGTCAGGCTCATCCTTTTTGGCTGAGATAAAACGGATAATATCTTCATTCAGCCCTTTGGGCGCCTTTTCAACCTCAATATCGGTCACAAACCCATATTTATATTGGCCTGTTGCTTCTTCGACTGCGGCAATGGTTTCTTGCGTTGCTGCCATTGTCAGTTCACCTTCTTTGATTGTAGTGGGACCTCTTGAAAAGAGGCTTGGGACGCCGGCCCCGCTTGTGAAAAAATCATATTGGCCGAGGATACAAGTGACCTTAAAGTCACCTCATCCAATGCCCCTCTAATGGCACCATTTACCTGATTCCAATGACCGGACAGGAAACAGCCATCTTGCGTGGCACAGGGCTCTTCTGCGCCATCGACACATGCTGTGAGAGCAATTGGCCCTTCTAACGCTTCAATCACCTGAGTAGCCGTAATCTCGCTCGCTGGACGCGCCAGACGATAGCCACCATTCACACCACGTTCGGCGACGATAACACCCGCTTGCACCAAGGCTTTGCCAATTTTGGCGATCGTTGTTTGATTGAGCTGGGTTTGCTGCGCCAAGATAGCGCTTGGCACTAACGCCTCGTCACGCATGGCCAAAGCGGTCAGCATGATCATCGCATAATCTGTCATACGATTGAGTCGAAGCACGTTACTATCCTACCGTGAAGCACGGCTCACCTTACGGTAAGCCTGTTGCGAATGGTTTGCATTATTGCGAATGAGTTTCAAAATCAGACTAATTTAGTCTAGTATAGCTGTAACATACTGTCAGACTGGAGAATTTCAAGACCTTTAGGCCTAAAAATCAGCAAAATATACCGAAAAAATATTAGTTGAATGCCTCACGGCGCAGCTGATAGCGGTTATCTTGCAAATCTTCGAAGACTTCTTCCACATCAGGGTGGCTCACTGGGCCATTATCAGCATCTGGCGTTAGATTTTGCTGACTGACATAGGCGGTGTAAAAACTATCTGAATTCTCAGCGAGCAAATGATAAAAGGGCTGCTCTTTGGCAGGGCGCACATCTTCAGGAATCGCGCTATACCATTCTTCTGTATTATCAAATTCAGGATCGACATCCACAATGACCCCTCTAAAAGGGTAATGCTTGTGACGCACAATATCGCCTATGCAATATAGGGGTGCTTTTATGATGTCTGTTTCGTTGCTCATACTGACCTCAAAAGAAAAGCGCGAAGGAGACCCTCCACGCTTTCACTAATACATTCAATCCGGTTTAGGGCTATTAGATAGCGTCTTTTACCTTTAGCACTTGGCGGCCTTTATACATACCAGTCTTAAGATCGATATGATGTGGGCGGCGCAATTCACCTGTATCTTTATCTTCGATATAAGCGTCGCTGCGGATTGCGTCGTGGGCGCGGCGCATGTCGCGCTTAGACTTTGTCACTTTACTCTTTGGAACGGCCATGCCGAGCTCCTATAATTCTTTTGCCAGATTGTGGGCTAACACACCCTGTGTCAGGGATAGGTTGGTGGAGCCAGACGGGATCGAACCGACGACCTCATGCTTGCAAAGCACGCGCTCTCCCAGCTGAGCTATGGCCCCACGACCTATGTATCAAAAGCCACATGACTTCGGATGTCGGTGTTTATTATCTATCAGCACCCTAAGGTCAAGCGTTTTTTCGAAAAAGGATACAAAAATTATTGTCTCTGTATCCTTGTATGGGCTGATGCGGCCTATGATCAGATTTCACTGCCCACAGGCCGCTCATAATAGCCGGTTAGGCTTGCGGGTTTTCGCCCAAAGCGTCAATCACAGCTTGGTAACGAATCTCGCCATCTTTCACATTCAGGCCGTTCGCAAGATGTGGGTCATCATCAAGCGCCGCCACACCCTTCTCTGCGAGCGCTAGTGTGAATGGCAATGTGGCATTATTGAGCGCTTCTGATGATGTGCGTGGCACTGAACCAGGCATATTAGCCACACAATAATGAACGATACCATCTACGATATAGGTTGGCTCATCATGTGTTGTCGCCTTTGATGTCTCAAAGCAACCACCTTGGTCAATCGCAACGTCAACCAAAACAGCCCCTTGCTTCATTTCTGATAGCATCGCTTTGCTGACCAAACGTGGCGCGCTTGCACCAGGGATAAGGACAGCACCCACTACCATGTCCGCTTTTCTCACGCAGTTATCAAGCACATCAGCACTTGAGTAGCGTGTTGTCACAGATGCGCCAAAGATATCTGACAAATAACGCAAGCGAGGCAGTGACTTATCAAGGATAGTCACACGAGCGCCCATACCAACGGCCATCTTCGCAGCATTCACACCAACGACACCGCCACCAATGATGACAACTTCAGCTGGCTCAGTACCAGGCACACCTGAGATGAGCATACCGCGTCCACCAGCATTTGCTTTCAAATGAGCGGCACCTTCAATAACTGACAAACGACCAGCAACTTCTGACATTGGCGCTAGCAAAGGCAAACCGCCAGACGCATCAGTGATGGTCTCATAAGCAATTGCTGTACAGCCAGAATCCATCAAGCCACGTGTTTGCGCCGCATCAGCTGCGAGGTGCAAATAGGTGAATAGGATGTGATCAGGGCGAAGCTGAACCCATTCAGAAGGCTGTGGTTCTTTCACCTTCACGATCATCTTGGCTTGGCTGAAGACTGATTCAGCATCTGGCAGAATCTTTGCGCCAGCTGCTTCATAATCAGCATCAGATGCACCGATACCCTGACCAGCGCCTGTTTGCACAAGGACCTCATGCCCCCGGCGTGTTAGCTCAGACACAGATGACGGCACAAGACCGACTCTGGCTTCTTTAACTTTAATCTCTTTTGGTACACCGATAATCATCGTCGCACTCCCTCTTGTGACTAGGTGGAAATCATGACAGTACGCTAGCGCAAACCACAAAAAATGTGATTGCGTTTTTCACCTCTATGACAGCGGTAATTCGTTTTTTATTTGGATATAATTATTAATTGTGATGATATATTCGAATATTATTAATTAATGATGAATAATACACGGTGTCATGAACATCATTTGGAGGGACTATGGACAAAATTGACAAGATGATTCTATCTCATCTGCAGGAAAATGCCCGCATGTCTAATATTGATTTAGCCGCAGAGGTGGGGTTATCGCCCTCTGCCTGTTTGCGCCGTGTTGCCCTGTTGGAAAAAGCAGGCACAATTGAAGGGTATCATGCCAGCCTTAGCCTAGACAAGCTTGGTCATTCGGTTGTGGTTCTGGTGCATATTACCCTGCATGGGCAATCAGCTGAGATGATGGCTGAATTTGAAGCTGCAATCCAAGAAGTGCCGCAGGTTTTAGCCTGTTTCCTTGTCGCGGGTGAGAATGATTATTTGCTGCGGATTGCCGCCCAGTCTGTTGGTGATTTTGGTCGCATTCACACAGAATACCTCTCTAGCCTGCCGCATGTATTGCGGATGGAATCGAATTTTGTGATGCGCACCGTGCTGAATCGCGGCCTAAATGCTGAGGATATCTAAGTATTTCTGTGCCCCAAAGCGACACCATAAGCGCGGATATCGGCACATTTTTGGGTGAGGGCAGAGAAATCATCATGAGAGGCAATGCGCTCCCAGACTCGCTCCACCTCGTCTATCACTAGGCTCGCGCTTGGCTCATCAGCATTGAAATAGGCATGTGTGCGAGGTTTGGCTTGCGCACCACCCGCAGCAAGAGCGGCAAAATAAGGCACAAAGACATCCCCCTCATAGATCTCTTTTGGCGCTGATAGCTGACCGTATAAGTCAAAACACGCCGCATCAAAAGAGACGCCTGATTCTCGTTTGGCTTTGAGGAAGGTATTCATAATAGGCACACCATCAGAGGCGTCTATGCCCAATCTTTGCAACAGCAAACGCACCATTTTTGTTTCCATCTCTGCGAAAAACCCTGAGAGAGCTTGCTCCAACGCGTCTTGAGGCACCTCTTCAATAAAGCAATCTGCGAATCGGCATAACGCCCATAGCGCGGCATCAGGTTGCCGGCCATAGGCATAGCGCCCCTGCTGGTCGAAATAGGCCGCAGTAAAGGACGGGGAGAGATGTGGTAAGAACCGCCAGGGTCCATAATCGAATGATTCGCCTGTGAGATTAAAATTATCCGTATTTAAAACACCATGCACAAAGCCAGCCGCCATCCAGCCCGCTGTCATATGGGCAACGCGGCGTGCAAAGGCAGACAGGAACGCAGGCACCAACTCCGTTAATGAGGCGTCTGGATCTATCATGGGATAGAGCTCCGCAGGATAATATTGCCGCACAACATAGCGGAGCAATTGTTCTTTCTCTGCGCCTTGTTTCAAATAATGAAGCCGCTGAAAGCTACCAATACGAATATGACTTTCCGACAAGCGTACAAGATAGGCAGAGCGCGCAGGTGACGGTTCATCATGACGAGATAGTGCCTCCCCCGTCTCAACAACAGATAAGGTCTTGGATGTCGGCACACCCAATGACTGCAATAGTTCAGTCGCCAATATTTCTCGGACAGCGCCCTTTAAGGTAAGCCGGCCATCTCCTTGACGAGAAAAAGGCGTTTGACCTGTCCCTTTTGTACCAAAATCCAAAAGCCGCCCGGTGCCAGATTGTTTGATTTGCGCAAAGAGGAAGCCACGCCCGTCCCCAATATCAGGGTTATAAACGCCAAATTGATGCCCATGATAAGCTAGCGCTAAGGGCTGAGGCAATGAACCTTCAAAGGGAGTAAAATAGGCAAAATGCGACAGCCACGCCTCATCTGACAGCTTATCCAACCCGATTGATTGAGCCGCTTCTTGATTGCGGTAACGCAAGATGGCTTGAGGTGGTTTAGCTGCGGAGACTGGCACGAAAAAAGAAGAGCCCAGGCTCGCATGAAGATCGGTAAACAGATGTGACATAAATCTATCCAAAATCGACTGATAAGACGAAAATACGCTAGACAGCGCTAGAAAACTAGCCGATGTGAAAGAGATAGCAATGTCTTTGCAAAAAGCAATCACTAAGGAGAGTTCCATGACAGTGTCACATCTTTCAGCTCACCAGCGCCTTCAGGACGATTTAACACGCGTTTTGCAACCGATTGATGACGCGCGTGGCCTGCCGAATGATGCTTATGTTGATAGCGCCTATTACAAGGCAGAGCGTGATAGCGTGTTTGCGAAGAACTGGTTTGCGATTGGGTTTGGCAAAGATGTGCCAGATGCCGGCTATGTGATGCCTGTTGATTTCATGGATGTCCCCCTTTTGATAGCACGCAACAAACAAGGCGATGTGAATGTCTTTCAGAATGTTTGCCGTCACCGTGGCATGAAGCTTGTCGAGGAGCCACAACGTCTGAAGGGGCCTATCACCTGCCCGTATCACGCTTGGGCCTATGATCTTGATGGCTTCCTGAAGGCAACACCACATGCTGGCGGTCCTGACATTCACAGCCATGAGTCTGTGCCGATGGATGATTTGCCGCTGAATAAAGTGCGGTCTTATGTATGGCGCGATGTCGTATATGTCACCCTAGATGAAGAGACAGCCGAGTTTGAAGAGTATGCAGGCGATTTACTGGCACGCTGTGCAGATTTTGAACAACCTGTCTATACAGGAGGGTCTGATAGCGGCTTTACCCTTGATTTGGCATGCAACTGGAAGTTGGGCGTTGAAAATTATTGTGAAGCGTATCATTTGCCATTCATTCACCCTGATTTGAACAGCTATTCGCGGTTACAAGACCACTATAATATTTTGGACCATGCGGTCTATTCTGGCCAAGGGTCACTTGTCTACAACCCACAAATTTCAGATGATGGCCGCAGCTTCCCCTCATTTGAAAACCTACCAGCAAAATGGGATACTGGTTCTGAATATTGCGCGCTTTTCCCGAATGTGTTGCTTGGTGTGCATAAAGACCACGCCTTTGCCATCATCCTAACTCCTGCTGGACCAGAACGCACCGTTGAGCGGATTGAGCTATATTATGCCTCGGACGAGGTTGCACAAGCAGCCTATGATGATATGCGCGCTGTGAACACGGCCATGTGGAAAAAAGTGTTTGAAGAAGATATCCAAGTGGTTGAAGGCATGCAAAAAGGCCGTCACGCCCCACTCTATGATGGAGGTAAATTCTCATCTATGATGGATACGCCAACGCATCACTTCCATAAATGGGTTGCGAAGGAAATGTTAGATAAGGCGAGCTAAGCCTCGCTAAGACTGGACAGGCGGCAAGGCCTCAAGGCTTAGTCGTCCTCTTCCTCATCGGCATAAATACTATCCAATTTGCCTGACAAGACATAGTCTGTGATGAATTTACCAAGACGGGTTAATTCATCATGGAACCTTGTGCCTTTAACCCCCTCTAATCCAGTAAAGCCTGCCGCTTGGGCACGCACAATAGAGAGATCAGAAATAGGCGGCGCCAAAATCACATCCATGTCACCGATCGCATCAGTTAGCATCTGAAGATTACGCTGTTGTGGCGAAATACGGTTTGGCACCAGAATAACGTGAGGCGCTACCAGACCTGCACTTTCTTTGCGTTCGCTGAGATCCGTGATAAAATCAATGGTCGGACGCAAATCGGCCCATGACAGGGAAGTTGGTACCAAAACGCATTGCGATAGCATCACTAATTGCCAAATATTACCTAGCCCGCCCCCTGCCGTATCAACGACAGTGAGTGTTGAATTATCCGAAATCAGGCGCCGATACACGCCATCTAAGGTAACAGCATTTACCCCATCATAGCGGTCGCCAATGGGAATATGGCGCGCCAGATTCACAGCATTGCTTGCGCCTAATAATTCAATCGCGGAACCTTGCGGGTCAGTATCAAGCAAGCTCACCTTTAAATCTGAATAGGTCGATTTGAAATAATCAGTCAAAAAGGCTGTCAGTGTAGACTTCCCAACACCACCCTTGATATTTGCTAAAAAAATCGCTTGTCCACCCATTTGCATGAGTTCGCCTCCCTTATCGTGCTAAGACACTGACACACTTCGCTTCATTAGTCACATGTAATTCTAAAATTTTAGCATAAAAAGAGGGATTTAAGGTTGATATGAAAGAATAGATGACAGCCACCATGTAACTGTCTAAATTAGGGAAAATTCATTCAGCAAATGAAGGGCATAGGCCCTTCACATGGGCGGAGGGGTCATGCGTGACCACATAGTGCAATCAATAAGCCATATAGGCGCAAAGCTTAATCATAGCATTGCCTTTATTGGCTTCACGTCAAAGACCATAATGGCTGCACTATTTATTTTGGTGCGTGGCCGTGCAAAAGCTCAACCAACAAGACTACGTCATCTCGTTGCGGAGATTAATACCGCAGGCATTGACGCTTTGCCGATTGTGATTTTGATGTCAGCCATGATTGGTGTGATGCTAGCTATTCAAGGCATCCATTCTTTGCGCATTTTTGGCGCTGAGACGCAAGTCACATTTGGCCTGGCTTTATCTATCCCACGTGAATTTGCCCCGCTCATCACAGGCATTTTGGTGGCAGGACGCTCTGGGTCACAATTAACAAGCCGCGTGGGCTCTATGCGCTTAAATGGTGAAATTGATGCGCTAACCGTGATGGGGATCTCGCCAATGCGGTTTGTTGTGGCCCCCTCTTTTTTGGCGCTCATCATTTGCTTACCTATTTTAGTCGCGATTGCCAATATCGCAGCTTTCGGTGCAGCAGGGCTTTATATTGACGCTTCTCTTGGGATAGGCCCACAAGCCTACTGGGCGGATATCCTCGCTGTTGTAGCACTAGAAGATCTGTATCATAGCTTCTCCAAGAGTCTTGTTTTTGCCATTCTGATTGGCGCCATCTCAATTGCCATCGGCATGCGTGTCTCTGGCGGTGCCGATATATTGGGGAAAGCAACAACCTCATCTGTGGTCTCGTGTATCTCTGCCATCATCGCAGCAGATGCGGCCTTTGCCTTGTTACTTTAGGAGCGAAGAGATGAGCGTACCAGACCGACAAGCCCCCCCCATTAATGTGAAATCTTTGCAAGGCGGCTATCATGGCCAAGCCGTTATCCATGATTGTTCTATGGAGATTCAGGCTGGAGAAATTGTTGTCATCATGGGAGGTTCTGGCTCTGGAAAGTCGACCTTCTTGCGCCATTTGATTGGGTTGAAAGAGCCGATGCAGGGCGATGTCGAACTTTTTGGTCAATCTCTGTACCATGTTGATGAATTTGAACGACTGAAATTATTGAAAGGGATTGGCGTAGCGTTCCAATCAGGCGCACTCTTATCATCCATGACAGTTGCGCAGAATGTGGCGCTTCCTCTCATTGAACATACAGATTTGGATGAAGCGACCATTGATCTCATTGTGCGGATGAAATTAGATTTCGTCGGCCTTTTGGGTAAAGAAGATTTACTGCCATCTGAATTATCTGGCGGGATGCTGAAACGAGCCGCCGTCGCGCGTGCCATTGCCCTTGATCCGCGCCTTACCTTTATGGATGAACCATCTGCTGGTCTTGATCCTGTGATTGCGGCGGCCCTTGATGATTTGATCATTAAGTTAAAAGAAACGTTGGGCATGTCAGTCGTCGTTGTGACGCATGAATTAGAATCTGCCTTTAAGATCGCCGACCGCATTGTTGTGCTAGACCGCGGCTATATTATTTTTACAGGCACAGTGGCAGAGCTGAAAGCGAGCCCAAGCCAACGTATTCAAAACCTGATTAACCGTGTAGCGGAAGAAGAAGAATTTGACCCAGAGGCGCATCTCAAACGCCTATTTGGTGAAGATTAAGAGTGGGAGCCTATCATGAAACTCAAATCATCTGATTTTGCAGCTGGCTTATTTGTTGTTATTGGCTTGGTCACTATCATTGCAATGTTCATCATTGTGAGAGGCCAGTTTGAACGCACGGATAGCTATCACACCTACTTCACAAATGTGGCGGGGCTTCGCCCTGGTGCTGCTGTGGTCTATGAAGGCTATATTATTGGTGCTGTTGAAGATATTACGCCAGAAGCCACAGATACAGGCATGACCTTCCGCATTGACTTAGAAGTCAGCCAAGGGTGGGCCATTCCGCAGGATTCTATGGCAGAGATTGCTGCGCTGTCACTCCTGTCAGCACAATCCATTCAAATTGAAGCCGGAACAGGGACCGCGCTTGCGCCAGATTCTCTAATTCCCTCTCGCCCAGCAACAAATCTGATGGCTGAATTAGGCCGGACGGCCGACCAATTTGCCCAAATTGCGAGCACCAGCCTTGTGCCTCTGCTTGAGACTGTTGATGATTTGCTACAAGAAGATGCTCGTGAGGCGCTGGCAGGCCTAACAAACCTCACAAAGAGTGTGAATGACGGTGTGCCTCAAATCATTGAAACAGTCGGCCGGACAGCTAATAATCTTGAGCAAGCCTCACAATCAGTTGTCTCTATGGCTGGTGATGAGACAAAATCAAAAGTTGATGAGGCGTTGAATAACGTGATGGCGGCAGCTGATAACATTAATGCTGCGAGCCTCTCCCTGAAACAAGCAAGCACCGAAGCGGGAACTGCGGTAACAGAGGTTAGCCAGTCTCTCAGCGAAAGCTGGCTAAGAGACGTCGACCAGATTCTAGGACGTATCGATAATTCAGCCGCAACATTAGAGGCAATTACAAAATCGGCCCTTGCCTCAACAGATGCGGTTGGCGCCTTCGCTAGCGGTGATGTCCAAAATAAAATCATGAAACTCATTGATGATGTTGAAATTATCCGTGCCAACCTAGAGGTTGCAAGCGAGTCAGTCATGGTGGCAACCGATAATGCCGCCAACCTCTCAGACATTTCGGAAGATAGAATAGACGCCTTCTTACAGAAGCTTGAGAGCGCTGCGCTCAACATTGAGGAAATGACAGCCCGTCTTCGCGATGATCCGTCCATCATCATCAGAGGCTCGAATTAAGGAGATATTAGGATGACAGCTCATAAGAATGATTTCACTCATATGTCTGTGAAATGGGCGCCTTTCATGGCTATTTGTGCGAGCTTATTCCTCGCAGCTTGCGCGGCAGCTCCGGCACGGGTGGCTGATAAATATTATGATTTGCAGCCCCGCATTGGCTCTTTCATGTTTGGCTCAAATGCCTCCATTCGTGTTGATTCTATTACGGTGAAGGGATTGCAATCTGGCCGCCCTCTGGTCATCCAGGCAGGTGATGCGCCTGTCCATTATGAAGAGGTGCGCGGCCATTTATGGCATGTTGCCCCGTCAACTTTGCTTCAACGCGCGATTGTGGACGCGCTGTCAGATGCAAGCGGTGATGCGACCATCGGCACGTCTGAGACACTCGACACGAATGATTTTCGCCTAAAATTAACAGTCACAAAGCTTGTTATTATGCCTGATGAAGCGGCGGCTATTGATATTGAAGCTGTGCTGAAGAACAAATCTGGTGATATTCTCCTGGTTGAGACTTATCAGGGACAAACAGGGGTTCGCGGCGCGGGCTATGACGCGGCTGTTCTCGCGATGCAAGATGCCTTGGCTGATGTGATTACGCGCCTTGCTGCCGATATCCGGCAAGCGCTTTAATCAATCTCATCAAGCTCGTTCAGGATAATATCCTGAGCGAGCGCCGCAATGCCGACCGCTTCTCCGCACCAATCATCGTCAAACGTCGCTGGCCAGATTGTCCCCATATCTGAGGCGATATCTTCTGCAGCAGGTGTTGGCGCATGTCTGCGGCAACGCCCTTCTTTGCTTTTTGTTTGGGACTGATGTGGCATCTCGTCCCAATAAATACAATCTTTGCAAAATGTTCGCGTCATATCGGCCCTCACAGAACACGCTGCGCTGGCGGTAGAGCGGCATATAAGGCTGCACCAGCATGGCTAGCAAAACCATGGGCACGACATTTGTCTAGGAAATAGGTCAGCATATCATCTAGTGACAGCGCAAGCCGGTCTTCAAATTTCACTGTAGCTGTGAGGCGACGTACAAGCGGCTCTGGCAGGAATAAAGAGGCAAAGAGATCGGCATCAAGCAAGAGTGCACCAACTTCATCTGACCGAGGCGAAACGACCCTGTCATGGGCCGGTGAGGTGGCAAGCACCATATCTGTCAGTTTAGGCAGCAGACGTCGATCTATCCCGGCCTTCATCAACAGCGCAAATGCCTTCGTCACAGAGACCTGTTCCTGCCAATACGGGGCACGGCTCCGCCACCTGCCCAAATGTTTAAAATCATGAATAAGCGCCGCCACAAGCAGTACATCACGCTCTTGGCGCCCAATGCCGGCTTGATCAGCCAGCAGGCCAGCGGCACAAATGACCTGTGCTGTATGTGCCTTATTATGATAGGGGTTGGCATGATTGCGGCGGTCATGCCACAGACATATTTGTCTGATAGCCTCAGATGGCAATCCAGACCGGCGCAGAGACGATGATGATGATAGGCCTGCCCACTTCATCGCCTGCATGAGTGATAGACGCCGCCATATAGGGCTAAGCTGATGTGGTACCGATAACAGAGATGTTGGCCACCTGCGGCTTACATAAGAGCGATGTGGGAGGGATGAAGGAGTGCCAGCGCTAGTCATCTCTTCTGCGTCCCCTCACCTACAGCAAAAACTCTAGCTTTGCCTGATTCCCATTTTCAAGCATTTTGAATGACACCTGATGCGCAATCGCCGTCACCAATGTTAAGCCATGACCGCCCTCTTCGGGCTTGCGATGCTCCGCTGACCATGCTTCTGGGTCTGATGGTGGTGCGTTATCTGTAATGGTGATACGCAAACGGTCAGCTTCAAAGGTGAATTCCATGATGAATTCACCGGCAGGGTCTCCGCCTTCAAAGCCATAGCGCACTACATTCTGTAAAATTTCACCCACTGCAATATTGATATCTAATTCACGGCTAGCATGATTATGCGCTGTGAGCACACCGCGTACCGTTGAGCGTGCCGTTGACAGACTCTCGGCTACGGCAGGGAAGGTAAACCGTCCGGCATCACTCATGCGGCTTCCCCTTTTGCCTCTGGTTTTGTAACCACGAGAATGGTTGCATCGTCATGGGTGGTCAGCTTGCCTGTTTCAAATAATGACATGATACCACTTACTTTATCTTGCGCGGAATCGCCGCCCAGACGACGTGATAATGACGCAAGACCACCTAATCCAATTTCACGCCCCTTAAACTCAGCCTCCGTGATTCCATCAGTTGTGAGGAATAGATGAGCCCGTGTCAGATTGAAGTGATGTGGAGATAATTCTGCTTTATCATATGGGGCAAGACCGAGCGGAATTGTCTGAGATTCAATGGTTGTGACCTCATCAGCATCCATCGGGATGATCACAGCAGCGCCATGACCACAATTTACAAATTCAACAGCGCCAGTTTCACAATCAAGCCACCCAACAGCAAAAGTGACAAATTTATCTGACGCTACATCAAGAAATTCATAATTAATGGTATCAGCCATATCTGCCGCGCTAAATTCTTGACGCGCAAGCCGGCGGAATAGCGCAATAGAGCGGGCCATCATCAGCGAGGCAGTAATTCCCTTACCCGCGACATCACCTTGGCAGAAAGCAAGCCTGTTTCCGACACGCATATGATCAAAAAAATCACCAGATAGCTGACGGGCTGGAATCACATGTCCAGCGGCAAACCCTTCTTTATCAGGTGTTGGCATCAGGGATGCTTGTGCTTCTTCTGCCTGCGCCAAATCACGTTGCAGCAATTGGTCTGAGATCGCTTGCTGCGTCAATTCAACATTTGATAGTGCAAGGGCCAATATCTCAGCGAGCGCCTCTAATAGCTGCAAATCTTCAGGGGCGAAGTTGCCAATCTCATCACCGTCACGCCGATTAATGGCCTGAATCGCACCAAAGGTTTTTTCCTTTGATTTCACCGGCGCTGTCGCTGTAGAAAGTGTTTGAAAACCAGAGCCTGAATCAGCGGCTTTATAATGCGCCTTATCTTTGGTGGCGTCTGCCACAAGTTCGCCCTTGCCTTCGGTGAAGGCCCGGCCGACCAACCCCTTATCCTGAGGAACTTTCAACCCTGTGACATCAACAGGCCCGACACATACCGCACATTCAAGCACAGCCTCGTCAGGACGGTGAAGAAACAGAGAGCCGGCTTCTGCTGATAATGTTTCCAACACGTAAGGAAGCGCCCATTGCAAACCAGCGACGGCATCACCAGTCTCAGCAAAGCGACGCATTAAACCGCTCAGCAGATCTAAATGATTCAAGGTTGGAATGTCATAGCTCATTGACGGCAATCCCTCATAAACCACTAGAAAGTGGTATGATGGCAGAGTTGTAAGGCTTAGCCGAAGCTTCCAGGCGTGAAGCCACCGCCACCACCGCCACTACCGTTCGAATCATCACTACCTGATGAGGGTGCCGCCGGCGCCGCGGGCGCTGCGGCTGGTGCAGCAGGGGCTGCTGGCTCTACGCCGCCAAGAAGTTCGGCGGCTAAATCATCATCTGATACCACAGGCGCATCAGCTTCTGCTTGGCCAATACCCATGCTGCTCAATCCCGAATCAGCAGAATTAACAACCTGACCAATCGGCAAAATCTTATCTAATTTAGCGATCTCAAGTACCCGATGCACGGCGGCTGAAATTGATGGTAATGATAAAGCGATATTTTGCTGGGCACAGAATTGGCGCGCCATCAATAAGACTGCCACACCAGATGAATCGATATAAGTCACTGAAGACGCATCAATTTCGAGCTGTGATACGCCTGAGATCTTTGTAATTTCAGTTTTCAAATCAGAGGTCGTCTGCAAATCAACATCACCAGATAGAATCACTCTGGCATGTTCTCCTGAAATACGAACATCAAACGCCATCTTCAGCTCCCTCACATATTTTCAAATTTATAAAAAAGATAAAAAAACCCCGTCAGATGACTGACGGGGTTTCACTTAGCCATTCATTAGAATGAAATGTTGTCGCCAATCAACTGGAACTGTGATCCGCCAACATTGTTGTCACACCAACCAAGGCGAAGCTGGTGGTTTGTGCGAGTTAAGTTATCAGCTGAACGGTTATCGCTTGTGTTGATAATCATGATCGCACCAAAGTAGTTTGCAGGAGCAGTTGCGTTATCAGCAGCTGCTTCACCTTTTACGAAGCTTCTCCAGATAGATGTGTTATCTGCTTCGATCAAGTTACACTGGTCACCCTGCGCATCTGGTGCTGTTAATGATGAGCTGTTATCGATGTAAATCATGAACAGACCACCTGTACCAGGCTGATATGGGTTTTTGAACTTGTTAAATGGGTCGGTTGCATTTGACGCCAAATCGTTAAAGCATGTTTCCAAACCCAATGGTGAGATGCCGCATTTCGCAGGTGCAATTGTCAAAGCACCTTGGCGAGCAATGTTTGTTGAGTTCAACCAACGCTCAACAGCCTCTGCGTTTGTCTGTGCCACGTCACGGCGTGTGTTATCAATATATGACTGGTAGCCAACAATACCTACCGCAGCCAAAACACCGATGATTGCTACAACAACGAGCAATTCGATCAGTGAGAAACCTGCAGATTTTTTCATCATGATATAGTCCTCAATACTAAAGATGCGGCCGACGATGGCCTAATTACCTTGTTTGCCTAACATAAAACAAAACCTAAATAAATACTAATAAAGCATTTTATTGTGATTTCACCGACAAAGATTGACCTTTTTGAGGATTGATTTGGCTCTTTTGATTGAATTTGCTTTG
>CALEYP010000002.1 GCA_937924895.1 uncultured Alphaproteobacteria bacterium | reverse complement strand
TTATCACCGGTGGGATGAGGCATTATTCCGTCCTGATAGGCTCGGCGCAAGGCTGACACATATGTTTTTTTCATTGCGGTGGTTTGGCGAATCCGCAAGCGATGAGTTTCAGCAAGATTGTTTAGATATGCTGCAATTTCAAGCGAAAATCCTCGCTCTTGATTGGCAACGTATTGAGGATAAAGAGGCCCAAATTACGGCGCTTGTTGGCCTCTATATATCGCATGTAATGTTGCACCAAAATGAATCCGAACTACCAGCACTTGCTGATGTGATATTAGATAAAATTCTATCTTCGCTGAACCCTGATTGGGGGCATAAATCACGTAGCCCGGAAACCCATCTCAGGCTATTACGCAAATTAATAGAATTACGCCAAGCCGCCCTACTCGCCCCGCGCCAACAGACAGACACTTTTGAAGACCGTCTGAATGATATAATTGCGAATATGGCAAACCTCACAAAATTATGGCGTCATCAAAATGGGGAATTTGCGCATTTTCAAGGTGGGGGCGCTAGTGCCGCGCCGCTTATTGACGATGTGCTCAAAAAGACCGGTGCAAAGGGGAAAATCACGACACAGGCCCCTCATACAGGATATTTGCGTCTATCAGCTGGTCGCAATTGTTTAATTATGGATGCTGGCGCCCCTCAACCAGAGGCTGATTTCCCCGCTGCTAGCACGTTAGGTATCGAATTTTCTGTAGGACAAGCGCGTTTCATTGTCGGCGTCGGACAATATAGTGCGGACCCAAAATTAGCAGCCGCCCTTAGCCAAAGCTCTGCTCATTCAACCCTAACCTTAGACGGGCTTGATTCCTCAGATAGCCGCGCCTCACGCATCGCGCAACTTCATGATATCGAAGCTGGCCCTGCCCAAGGGGGGATGCTTGCCGTAGCTAGCCATGATGGCTATCTCGCCACGCATGGTATCTTGCATCACAGGCAAGTCTATTTAACATCGGATGGCGGAAATTTAAGAGGATCTGACCGGTTGGAATATACCGGCGACCCCGGTGAAATCCCTGATTTTGCGATTATCCGCTTTCACCTCCATCCGCGTGTATCAGCAGCAATGCTAGGAGATGCCCGAATCTTATTAAAGATCCATGGCCAAAAAGCAGGATGGATTTTTAAATCTTCTGGTGGAACACCGCAATTGGCCCCCTCTCTCTATTTAGAGAATGGGCGCCGCACCTCTTGCCAACAGATCGTGCTTCAGGTGCCAGCCAGCCAAATCCGGAGCCTTGGGACAATAGAGGCGAAATGGGCCTTTATCAAGAGCGCGCCGGCCTAAGGTCCCTATGGCAAGGTGGTGCGATGCATAGACTTTTGACAAAATTTATGCCATATAGGCGCCACATCCCCGCCCCATCCCGTTCTGACCAAAAGGTATGATAATTTATGTCTGATGTGCGCTCTGTTACACGTGCCCTTCTCTCTGTTTCTGACAAATCTGGCTTACTTGCACTTGGTAAGCGTCTGGCAGCCGCTAATGTCACATTGCTATCCACTGGCGGGTCGGCCAAGGCCTTGCGAGATGCGGGATTAGCCGTGATTGACGTGAGTGATGTGACAGGTTTTCCAGAAATTATGGATGGTAGAGTTAAAACACTCAACCCTTCGATCCATGGTGGATTATTAGCGCGCCGCGATCATGAAGGTGACCAACACGCCATGGCTACCCATGACATTACACCAATCGATTTGGTTGTCGTCAATCTCTATCCCTTTGAAGCAACCATCGCCAAGGGTGCTGATTTTGATGAGGCCATTGAAAATATTGACATTGGTGGGCCGGCTATGATCCGCGCCTCTGCCAAAAATCATCAGTATGTGACGATTGTGACAGACCCCGAAGATTATGATGAGGTGGCATCCCAGATTGAAGCAACAGGTGGCACGGATACAGCTTTGCGTCGCCGGCTTGCCTATAAAGCCTTCTGCCGCACTTCTGCCTATGACAATGCTATTCAAAGCTGGCTATCTGGCACGCTTGAAGAAAGCGAGGCACTACCGCAACAAATGGGCATTATCGGCCAGAAAACATCCGCTCTTCGCTATGGTGAAAACCCACATCAACAAGCTGCGGCCTATGCTGTGGGAGATAAAACACCGTCAGTCTTGCATGCCACACAACTGCAGGGTAAAGCGCTATCATATAACAACCTGAATGATACAGATGCCGCCTTTCAGCTCGCCTCTGAATTTCAAGATCCGACCATTGCCATTATCAAACATGCCAATCCTTGCGGTGTGGCAAGCGCAACAAATTTAAGTGAGGCATGGGATGATGCCTTAGCATGTGACCCCGTCTCGGCCTTTGGTGGAATTGTCGCCATGAACCGCCCGCTTGATGTGGAAACAGCCACAAAGATAACCGCCCTCTTCACAGAGGTCGTTATCGCACCAGATGCCAGCGAAGAGGCCCAAGCCATTATGGCTGCTAAGCCGAATTTGCGGCTTTTGGTAACTGGTGAGATGGCTGATATGACGCAGGCTGGCTTGACCTTCAAAGCGATTGCAGGCGGCATGTTAGTACAATCAGCCGATAATGGCCTGATCACGGCTGATGATTTACAATTTGTGACAAAGAAGCGCCCAAATGAGGCACAGCTTTCAGATATGTTATTTGCATGGAAAGTGGCAAAGCATGTGAAATCAAATGCCATTATCTATGTGAAGGATAAAGCAACAGTTGGCATTGGCGCCGGCCAGATGAGCCGTGTTGATTCTTGTAAAATCGCTGCCCAAAAAGCACAGCGTATGGCTGATATGCATGGCTATGATGAGGCAAGAACCATTGGATCTGTGGTTGCTTCTGATGCGTTCTTCCCCTTTGCAGATGGGTTGCTTGAAGCTATTGAAGCTGGCGCTGAGGCTGTGATCCAGCCAGGCGGCTCAATGCGTGATGAAGAGGTGATTAAAGCCGCAGATGAGGCAGGTATCGCCATGGTCTTTACAGGCATGAGGCATTTTAATCACTAGATGATACCGCGACGCGAGATAAGCAGCGACACCCTTAGCGTTGCTTATCAGATGCGCGCCAGACCTTGGCCATAATCGAGGCAAGCCCAACCTCTTCAATCGTCATAAACTCACAATGTTGCGCTGCTAGTGTAGCCTCATCCTCTGTTAGCTCTGCTTGATATAAAGTTAGGCGCAATTCAAAGTGGGTGAAGATATGAGATAGGCTGACATCCTGTTTGACCCATGAGGCCGCAAAAGGGGCATCAGCCAGCCCCTGCGATTGGTCATCCTTGTGCCACCAGCCATAGGTGGGAAACACCATCATGCCTCCTAGCAGCCCTTTATCTGGGCGCCTCACCATTGCCACTTTCCCCTGAAAGCGTGCGACAAACACACTGCCGTTTCGCTTCGGCTTTGCTTTTTTCGGTGCTTTTACAGGACGCATTTCAGCCGCCGCATCAAAGGCAGACGCGCAATGAGCCGACAGCGGGCATTGCGCACAACGAGGGATGCCTGAAATGCAAATCCGGGCACCAAGATCCATCATAGCCTGCGGAAAATCTGCAAAACGGTTCTTGGGAAGAATAGCAGGATACCGATCGCGCAGATGTTTCTTCAAGCCTGGCAAGGGTGTGTCATCTGCGAAATAGCGTGACAAGACACGCTCAATATTGCCATCAAGCACAATGGCTGGCTTATCAAAGGCAAAACTCATAATCGCTGCGGCGGTATAGGGACCGATGCCTGGCAAAGTCAGGAGTGAGGCTTCATTATCTGGAAAGACCCCGCCAAATTCATTCACCACAGCTTGCGCTGCCTTTCGCATATTTCGCGCCCTTGCATAATAGCCAAGTCCAGCCCATTCGCGCAGAATGTCATCCTCCTCAGCCATTGCTAAATCCTGAATCGTCGGCCAAATCTCTTTAAATTTCTGATAATAGGGAATCACCGTCGCAACCACAGTCTGTTGCAACATTAATTCCGATAAAAACACATCATAAGGGTCAGATAAATCAGGCCAAAAAGACCGCCATGGCAGTTGGCGCGCCTGCTGATCATACCAGCTGAGAAGGGCATCTGAAAAATCTGGCGGTGACAACTCAGCCCTCTTAGCCATGCGCGTTACTGCTCCTTTGTCGCTTTCATTTGGACAGAACTTGTTCAGGCGCTAAGATAGTGCCATGAAACATTTCGGAAAAGCCCCTATTGCGGCAAAGCGACAAAAGAAAATGGCGCGCCTCTCTGGGCTGACAGAAACCCTCATTGCGCCAGCCCTTGTGAAGCGGAGCGGCTATCTACGCCAATTAATCGCGCATTGGCCGCGAATTATGGGGCCGCTGGCAGAGTGGGCACAGCCTGCCGATGTGCTTGCCGCCTCATCAGATGGTGCGCGGGCCACGCTTGTGCTGTCTGTCAGGTCTGGCCGCGGCCCAGAAGCACAAGCACGAGCTGCGGAAATTATGGCTGATGTGAACCGTCTCTTTGGCTTTGCATTAATTGGGCAGTTGCGCATCAAACAAGATTTGCCGGCCCGCCCCGCCACAGAATCACAAACCAAACAAATACAAGACCGCCCCCCAGCCGCCGATTTAAACGAACAGCTCACACGGCTTGGCGAAGCTATCGCTAAAAAACAGCAATCTTCCGGCTAGTTTTCTGGCAAACCCACCTTGTTTTGGGTTTTGTGACTTGAATTAGCACTGAAAGACGATTTTAATATTTCTTCGATGCGTGTGTTCTTTCCTTGGCAGGGCCGGCCATAGTTTCGACATGATGCATCACTAACCTTGTGACAAGACAACAAACCAACCAGAGCTTAATGAGACAATTGACCATGGCACCTAAATCGCTTTCACGTATATTGACCCCTTCACGTCGTGACTTTATGGCAGGCGCAACCGCGGCCTTAACAGTTGGTCAGGTCAGCTTCGCCCATGCGCAAAGCTTTGACATTGATGCCATCACCGCTCCACGCCGGATTGGTGACCCAAATGCGCCCATTAAAGTAGTCGAATATTTCTCAATGACATGCTCACATTGCGGTGCATTCCATCGTGAGACATGGCCAGAATTCAAGGAAAAACTGGTTGATACGGGCAAGGTTGAATTTGAACTATCACCCTTCCCGCTAGATGGGTTGGCGCTGCGTGCCCATGTCATGTGTCGCCTGCTGTCAAACAAAGCCTATTTCGCAATGACTGATATTCTGCTGAAAGACCAAAAAAGCTGGGTCCGGGCCGCTGATCCCCTGAAGGCATTGATGGATTATGGTCGCCAAGCTGGCATTTCAGAGGATAAGTTTAATGCTGTGATGCGTGACAGAGATGTGCTTGAAGCTGTTGTAGCTATGCGTCAAGCAGCGGTGGATGATTGGAAAATCAACTCAACACCAAGCTTTGTTATTAATAATGATAAAGTCATTAGCGGTGGCCGTACCTATGATGATTTTGTAAAGGAATTAAGCGCATTTGGTGTCTAGCAACTGGCTAGCAGACTGCGTTTTATTGTTCTGATATTATGATTTTCCGTCACCTCAAAATGATTGGCTTCAAGTCATTCGCTGACCAAACAGCGCTTGATATTGAACAGGGGTTGACGGGGATTGTTGGTCCCAATGGGTGCGGCAAATCAAATATTGTTGAAGCCCTGCGATGGGTGATGGGCGAATCAAATGCCCGGCAGATGCGTGGCACCGAATTAGATGATATCATCTTTGCTGGCACGCAAAACAGGGCCTCTCGCGATTTGGCCGAAATCTCTTTGATGCTTGATAATTCAAGCAGACGTGCCCCTGTTGATTTTAACAAAAGCGATGATCTGGAAGTCACACGAAAAGTGGAGCGTGGCAAAGGGTCATCTTACTATGTGAATGGCCGACCTGTGCGCGCCAAAGATGTCCAATTATTATTTGCTGACACAGCCACAGGGTCGCGTTCAGCCGGTATGGTTAGCCAAGGTCGCATCGGCGCTATTGTTGGCGCAAAGCCAGAAGATATACGCAGCCTATTGGAAGAAGCGGCTAATATTAAGGGCCTCCATCAACGACGCCATGAAGCAGAATTACGCCTTAAAAATGCTGAAACAAACCTTGAACGCTTGGCTGATATTGAAGCGCAATTAGCCGAGCAACGCGCCCAATTAGCAAAACAAGCCCGGCAAGCCTCGCGCTATAAATCAGTAGCAGACCGCATTCGCAAAGCAGAAGCCAGCCTGTTTTTGGCACGCTGGCAAGAGGCATCGGCAGAGGATGAAAAGGCGAAAGCTGCTTTGCGAGAGGCGACAAGAGACGCCGCCGCAGCAGCCCAAAAGGCGGCAGAGGCTGAAAAACATCACCTCCTTGCCAATGAAGCGCTGCCACCCCTGATTGCAAAAGAGGCCGAAGCTGCTGCAGAATATCAACGCCTCAAGCTGGCTCATGATGAATGTGACCGCGAAATGAGCCGCGTTGCAACGTCATTACAGCAAATCACAAATCAATTGGCACAAATTGAAAATGACCGTCAGCGTGAAGGCAATTTGCAGAATGATGCCCAAAAGGCTTTGCAAGACCTCGCTGACGAGAAAAAAGAGCTACAGGCGCAACTGCAAAATGCACATCCGGAGATGGTGCAAAAAGATGCCGCCCTCGCCAAAGCACAAGACGCCGCAACCAGTGCCGATGAAGCCTATGCGGCTGCAAAGGAATCTGTCACACGATTTGAAACGGCAAAGGCACAACATCAACAACGTGTCACGCAATTACAAAGCCGCATAGATGCCGCACAAGCCGGCCTCGCCTCGCTCGATTTGGACGCATTGAAACAAGCCGCTGATGAGGCTGCGACAGATTTGGCAGCAAAAGAAGCCGCCCTTGCTGCGGCAAATTCGAAATTTGATCAGGCCGAAGCCACCCTCAAACAACAACAAGAGACACAAGAGAGTACCGCGGCCCTTGCCCGTGAGGCCGCAGCATCACTTGCCAGCCTCACAGCGCAGATTGATGCGCTCTCTTATATTTTAAACGATGCCCAACTCACAGACGCGCCGCCTGTCTCTGATAGTTTACGCGTGACCGATGATATGGAAGTCGCGTTAGCCGCTTTGCTAGCTGATGATTTACAACTGGCCGCGGCTTTTGATGAGTTAGGCTATTGGCGCGATGATATGCCAGCGGCTAGCCTGACGCCGCCTGCGATTGGCACGCCGCTTAGCCGCTATGTCACAGGCCATCCTGCCATCATGTCAGCCATTGCTGGCGTTGCGGTTATCACAGAGGATAGTGATGCCGAACAAGCCCAGCTCTCGCTACAGCCAGGCCAAGCCTTGGTACGCCAATCTGGGCAGCTTTGGCGGTGGGATGGGCTCGTCAGGCAACCAAATGACGGCGCTGCTGAACGCTTACGACAAAAAGCCAAATTAGAAGATATGCTTGCCCAGCAAGAGGATATCACAGCCGCAGCAGAAGAAGCCCAAATAGCAGAGGCGCAGGCCAAAGAGGCCGCCTCAACCAGCAGTGCGACCTTACAAAGCGTGCGGACAACATTGCGCGAAGCGGAAGCATCTTTGCGTCACGCCACAAGAGAGGCCGATAAGACCAGATTGTCCTATCAGGCGGCAGAGACACGCGCGGCAGATTTATCAGAGGCCTTATCGCAAGCCCAATCTGACTTTGAAGAAGCCACATCCGAACTTGATATCACAGGCGATATCACCCAGCTCACACAAACGGCAGAGCAAACACAGCAAGACGCCGAATCCAAGCGTGAAATCTTAACGAACCTACTGGCTGAACATGCTAGTTTGCGCCAACAAGTCCAAAGTGCTGAACAACGTATTCAAGCGATTGATTCGCAAGAACAGGCGTGGGTTACGAGACTCGCTAATACAGATGGTCGTATTTCCGACCTTGCCGCACGCTTTGCAGATGCGACCGCGCGCCAAACAGAATTAGAAGCGCAACCTGACAAGCTGCGCCAGCAAAAAGAAGAAATAGCCGCGCTGCAAGACACAGCCTCTGTCCGTCATCAGGAGGCCGGCGAAGTGGTCGCCACAGCGCAGGCGCACTTACGCGAGGCGGAGGCACATTTGCGTGAGGCACAGCGTGAAGCGGGCCAGGCACGAGAAGCCCAAATCAGAGCCGAGGGGCACACAGAACGCAGTGCCGACCAAATAGCCTCTTTGCGGCAACGTATCGAAGAAAAACTAGACGCAGCGCCTGCGCAGTTGCGCGCTTTGGCAGAAGTTGGCGAAGATGAGAGCCTTGCTCCCCTCTTCCAACTTGAGGATCGGGTGAGCCGCCTGTTGCGGGAGCGTGATTCTATCGGCCCTGTGAATTTGCGTGCCGAAGCTGAAATGGCAGAAATTGATAACCGCATCACAGAGATGGTAACTGAGAGAGATGACCTTACAGAGGCCATCGCCAAGTTACGGTCAGCCATCGCCCAGCTTAACCGTGAGGGTCGTGCGCGTCTCCTAGAGAGTTTTGCGGATGTAAATCGCTATTTTAAAGAGCTCTTTACCACCTTGTTTGGCGGTGGTCAGGCGGAATTGCGGTTAACAGAATCGCCAGACCCTCTTGAGGCTGGCCTTGAAATTCTAGCTTCTCCGCCTGGTAAGAAGTTGCAATCGCTATCGTTATTATCTGGTGGTGAACAAGCCTTGACCGCGCTTGCTATCATTTTTGCCGTCTTTTTGACAAACCCCGCCCCTATCTGTGTGCTGGATGAGGTCGATGCGCCGTTAGATGATTCCAACGTATCTCGCTTTTGTGATTTGCTCCGCGACATTGTATCGCGCACAGGCACACGCTTTTTAATTGTGACTCATCACCGCATGACCATGGCGAAAATGGACCGATTATATGGTGTGACAATGGAACAAAAAGGCATAAGCCGCTTGGTTTCTGTTGATTTACAAACGGCGGAATCATTCAAAGATAGTCGATTTGCCGGCTGAGTTGTGACCTAGAGCGTACCTTCTTTTCCTTATTTCATAGTTTTTTGCAGCGCCAGCATTGATGACAGGTCGTTTGACTTGACAAATCGGCTCGCGCGCCATAGGTTGGCGGCGCATTCGGGGGATATGGGATTTCCATTTCTTTTACATGCGATGAACAAGCATTTGCCGCTTTGAGCCTCAACCTAATGAATGGGCCCAAAGCAAGAGGTCGGAACGCACATGATGAGTGCAGACGAGAACAAGCCTCATGATGCGAAATCTAGCTCCTTAGAAGAGCGGATTAAAGCATTTGAAGGCCGTCAGACCGAACGGCAAGCTCGGGTCGAAAAAGCGCATATGCCAGCTGAAGGTATGGCGCTTGCTGGCAGAGTTGCGGTGGAGCTTGTGGCGGGTCTAGCGATGGGCAGCGCTCTTGGCTGGGCTCTTGATAATTTTTTCGGCACATCACCCTTATGGCTGGTTGTGCTGTTTTTTGTAGGTGCGGTTGCTGGCATGGTGAATGTTTGGCGGATCGCAACAGGCAGAGGAATGGCTGCTGGTTATTTTGATGAGCATAAAGAAGATGATAGCTCATCAGATAAAGACCAGACGCAATAAGAGGAGAGACTAAGGTGCACTCACCCGTTGAACAGTTTACCATCAAAACGTTATTTGCGTTCCAGCTTCTCGGTTTTGATATCGCTTTCACAAACTCTGCATTGTTCATGGTGCTAGCCGTTGTGCTCAGCACTGCCTTACTTGTTTATGCGATGCGCCCCGCCGCTATGGTGCCAGGTCGTCTTCAGAATGTCGCTGAAATGATGTTCGAATTCGTGGCTGATATGGTGCGCAGCAATGTTGGCAGCGAAGGACGTCGGTTCTTCCCGTTTATTTTCTCAGTCTTCATCTTTGTGCTCTTCACAAATATGCTAGGCCTTATTCCTTACAGCTACACAGTGACAAGCCAAATTGTCGTAACATTTGCGATGGCTGCCTTTATCTTTATCGGCGTCACTCTGGTAGGTTTATTCAAGCACGGCTTCCACTTCTTCTCTTTCTTTGTGCCATCAGGCGCACCGAAAGTGTTGATACCGTTTCTCGTCGTGATTGAAGTGATTTCTTATTTCGTCCGTCCTGTCAGCTTGTCAGTGAGATTATTCGCTAACATGCTTGCAGGTCACACAATGTTGAAAGTATTTGCTGGTTTGGCTGTCATGTTGACATCAGCTGGCGGTGTATTCATGGGCATCTCTGTCCTCCCACTTCTTGCGATTATTGGTCTAACAGGCCTTGAAATCCTTGTGGCAGGTCTACAAGCCTACGTATTCACAATTTTGACTTGTATGTATTTGAATGACGCGCTACATCTCCACTAGATTTTAGCGTCTAACAGCCACGCCTGAATGGTATGGCTAACCATTGGGTAAAATTGCATCATAACGTCCAATACAAAGGAATGGTAAAATGGAAGCAGAAGCAGCAAAACTCATCGGTGCCGGTATCGCGGTACTTCCTCTTCTAGGTGTAGGTCTAGGTATTGGGAACATCTTCTCAAGCTTGATTACATCAATCGCACGCAACCCAGCAGCTCGTGGCGAAGTTTTCGGCATCGGCATCTTGGGCTTTGCTTTGACAGAAGCGATTGCGCTATTCGCGCTTGTTGTTGCGCTTCTTCTATTGTTCGTATTCTAAGAACGATACAAACATATTTTATAAGGCCGCTGACAGCGGAACCTCGTTGCTAGCGGCCTTATAACTTTAAACAACACCATGTTAGCAACCTGCTACGTTTGAGTAAGTCGCTAACCTTTCATCGCAGGAAAAGCAGATGTCAGTGAAACAAATCATCACATCTATGAGTGCTTTGGCACTTGTTAGCCCTTCAATCGCAGTTGCTGCAGGCGGAGAGTCATCAGGTGGCTTACCACAGCTTGACCTAGCGACATGGCCTAATCAGCTTTTATGGCTATTGGTCACCTTTACAATTTTATACATTTTAATGTCTCGTGTTGTGACACCGCGCATTAATGCTGTCATTGAAGACAGAGCTGAAAAAATCTCTGGCGATTTGGCAAAGGCGCGTGAAGCAGACGAAAATGCAAAAGCAATGCAGACGCAATATGAACAAGCGCTTGCAGATGCTAGAGCCGACGCTTCAGACAAAGCACGCGAAGCAACACAGGCGGCCAATGCCAAAGCCGCAGCGTCAGAAGCTGAATTGGCAAAGAAACTTGCCAAGAAAATTGCAACAGCAGAGACAAAGCTTGCCGGCATGCGTGATGACGCCCTTGCTAACCTCAATGATGTGGCAACAGAAGCCGCACAAGATGCCGTAAAGCAACTCATCGGCATGAAAGCCACCAAAGCTGAAGTATCAAAGCATGTGAAGGCTGCTGCTAAAGCAGCTAACGCATAGGAAAAGGGACAGGTAACATGGCATTTTTGAACGAATCAGCCTTTGTAGCAATCGGTTTCGCCCTTTTTGTTATCCTCGTATGGAAAAAAGCTGCCACAGCAATTGGTGCGATGCTCGATGAGCGCACAGCCAAAATTAAAGCTGAATTGGAAGAAGCGCAGTCTCTGCGTGAAGAAGCCGCAGCTGAGCTTGCCAAATATCAAAAGCTATCTCGTGAGGCAGCTGATGAAGCCAAGCAAATCCTAGTCAACGCAGAAAGCACAGCCGCCCGCATTACCGAAGCCGCAGAAGCAAAAGCAGAAGCGTCAATCAAGCGCCGTGAACAACAGGCCAAAGCAAAGATTGAAGCCGCAGAAGCTGCCTTGGTTGCTGAGCTTCGCGCCAAGTCTGCGAGCCTTGCTGTTAGCGCTGCCCAGGCTGTTATGACCGATAAGCTTGATGTTGATGCCTCTTTGGCACTCGTTGAAGAATCTGCAAAGCAAATCGCAGCGACTCAAAAGTAATAGATACATCATACCCAAGTAAAAAGGCTCCCTCAGGAGCCTTTTTTTATGCCGTTTTTTGGAAACAGATAACCCACTATTCAGTGGTATTTAGTATCTCTGGTGTCAGAGCTAGCACAACACGTCCATCACGAGGGATTTTAAACTCGCGGCGCACGAGCGGATAAAGCACGCGAACACCGTCTGGGAATTGCATATCATAGCTGAATGATGAACGACTTAAGACCGTATCATTCCCCGCAATCAGCGCGCTTGCCAGTGGCACATTCACAGGTGCCACCTCCACCGAATCTTCTAAATCACGAATGACTTTCAAGCCGATTGCCACTTCGATGACGGTGCCGTCTGCTTCGTCATAGCAGGTGGCTGATACCCCATTAAACCGCACTTCGACATCTTGGTTGGTTATTTGTGTTGTCACGGTAGAGCGAGATGCCTCTGGATAGCTTGTGAGCTGGCTATCACAATTATAATAGTCTGGTTCAAACACAGAACACCCTGTAAGTGCAGCGGTAACAAGCATGGCTGAGAGGGTGGGGCGTGCGACGGCAAACATGATAGCTCTTATCCTTGGTTCTTTTGACCACTTCACTTTTGTGGTAGTGAGGTTACATCAGTAATTGACACGATTCCTCTTATCGCGCAAGTAAAGCACTATGAACAAGTTAAAAAAGACATTAATTTTAGCCGCACCACGAGGCTTTTGTGCTGGCGTTGATAGAGCCATCCGCATTGTTGAAGTGGCACTCGAGAAATATGGTGCCCCTGTCTATGTGAGGCACGAAATCGTGCATAATAAACGTGTGGTAGGCGATCTCGCAGCGAAGGGCGCTGTCTTTGTCAAAGAACTGGATGAAGTGCCACATGGCGCGCCTGTTATTTTCTCTGCCCATGGTGTGGCCAAAATTGTTCATCAAAATGCGGCTGAGGCGAATATGGTGGCCATTGATGCGACCTGCCCGCTTGTCACAAAAGTGCATATCGAGGCAAGCCGTCATGAGACACAAGGCAAGCATGTCTTGCTAATTGGTCATGCAGGGCACCCTGAGGTCATCGGCACGATGGGTCAGGTGGAAGATGGCGCTATGACTCTCGTCGAAACGCTAGAAGATGCCCTCACCGTTGAACCTCCCGCCGGACAAGATTTGGCATTTGCCACGCAGACTACGCTGTCTGTTGATGAAACCGCTGATATTATCTCTGCGCTTCAGCATCGTTTTCCAGAAATTACCGGTCCACGCGGTGAAGATATTTGCTATGCGACGACGAATCGCCAGAGAGCTGTCAAAGACCTCGCCCCTGATACAGATTTATTCTTAGTCATTGGTGCGGATAATTCATCAAATTCGCGCCAGCTAGTCGAAGTTGCCAAGAAAGCAGGTGTCACAGCTGCGTCGCTCATCGCTGATGCAACTCATCTTGATTTTGATGTGGTAGATGGTGCTGAAAGGATAGGCCTGTCAGCTGGCGCCTCTGCGCCCGAGATCTTGGTAGAGGAAGTGATCGCTGCCCTAGAAGACAGATACGAGCTTTCCATCGAACATCAAAATTTCATTGCTGAAAATTTGACCTTCAAACTTCCTTCCATTCTATCTGCCTGAGTGAGGCGACATGGCCGTCTATACAACCATTGCTGATGATGAATTAGCTGCCTTTATGTCTCGCTATGATATTGGGCAAGTTATCTCGCTTGCCGGTATTGCAGAAGGCGTAGAGAATTCTAACTTTCTACTTCGTACTGACCGCAAAAACTATATTTTAACCTTATATGAAAAGCGCACAAATGCTGCAGATCTACCCTTTTTTATGGGATTGATGGAGCATCTCTCTGCGCATGGCATTCATTGCCCGGCTCCTATCAAGGATAAATCAGGTCAGGTATTGCAACAGGTGGCAGGTCGACCTGCGGTCCTTGTCAGCTTCCTTGACGGGGTCACAGCCCATCAGCCTAATGTCACAAAATGTCGCCAATTAGGTGGTATCCTTGCGCAAATGCATCAGGCCACTGCTGAATTTACGATGAAACGTGACAATGCGCTTGGCCCGCAGGGCTGGCAACCCTTACTTGATTCGATTGATGATAGTCAGACAGATTTACCTGCCGGCCTGAAATCAGAGGCAAATGCCATTTTACAAGATATTCTTGCCGATTGGCCCACAGGTCTGCCGGAAACAGTAATCCATGCGGATTTATTCCCCAATAATGTCATGTTTATCGGTGATAAGCTGACAGGCGTCATCGATTTCTATTTTGCCTGCCATGACATCACAGCCTATGATCTAGCGATCTGCCTCAATAGCTGGTGTTTTGAAGCAGATGGCAGCTTTAATGTGACCAAATCGGCGGCTCTTTTAGCGGGATATGACGCGGTTCGTCCTCTTTCAGATGAAGAGGTAGCTGCCCTGCCCGTATTATGTCGTGGTGCGGCGATGCGCTTTTTCCTTACGCGTTTTTATGATTGGATAAACACACCAAAAGACGCCTTTGTGAAGCCCCATGACCCTATGGAATATTGGTCAAAACTGCGCTTTCACTTACGTGCTACAAGCGCGGCCTCTTATGGATATTGGTCCTAATGGCTGATGACATCATCACTATTTATTCGGATGGCAGCTCGCTTGGCAATCCCGGGCCAGGAGGATGGGCCGCCCTGCTATTATGGCGAGGCCATGAGAAAGAAATTTTCGGCTGTGAGGCTGAGACCACGAATAATCGCATGGAATTGCTTGCGGCCATTCACGGGCTAGAAAGCCTGAAACGGCCTGCGCAAGTGACACTTATCACTGATAGCAAATACGTCATTCAGGGGATTACCGACTGGCTACCAAATTGGATTGCCCGCGGCTGGAAAACAGCGAGCAAGGCCCCTGTGAAAAACCAAGATTTATGGCAAAGGCTTGATGAAGCGCGACGCCCTCATACCATTGAGTGGGAATGGGTCAAAGGCCATGCGGGACATCCTGAAAATGAGCGGGTTGACCATCTCGCCCGCACAGCAGCGGAAACACAATCAACCTCGCTCTAATATGAAAGCTTTCACTATGCTCGCTTAGAGATTGGCAAGCACATGTTCGGCTGATGACACCTCATAAACGCCAGGCTCTTCCATAAAGCTGTGAGTCACAACACCCTTATCAATCACGATGGCAGCTCGTGTTGCTCTTGTCGCAAGAACAGGCCCCATATGCACAGCTAGATGAAGCTGTTCAGAGAAATGTGCTTCTGGGTCAGCAATCATCATCACAGACTCATTTGATCCCTGATCGTCTCCCCATGCTTTCATGACATGAGCGTCATTGACTGACAAGCAAAGCACCGCATCAAACCCAGCTGCTTTCAACGCATCCTTATGTGCCACATAGCTTGGCACATGCTTAGCTGAGCATGTTGGCGTAAAGGCACCTGGCACTGAAAACAAAATCACTTTTTTATCTGCCAGATAAGATGCCATATCGAGTGTGTCGATTCCCTCTTCATCTTTGGTAAAGACATTTACAGATGTGATAGTTTGGCCAATTGTAGGACCCATGATGTTCCCCTTATTTTCAGGATGTTAACTTTATTCTCATACGTGTGATGATGCTTATTGGACTGCCCGGTCTAGCGCCTTTTCAACTGACGATTTAGTCAATATCTCTGGCAATATCACCCCGTCTTTTTCACGTGGCCCATAGATAATATTAAAGGGAATGCCGAAACGATTATAGCGTGCTAAATAGCGTGAAATTTCATCATCTGGCAATGTCCAATCAGCTTGCATCATCACCACATTCCGATCGGCAAAAAGTGCCTTTATATCGGCTGTATTCAGAACCAGCGCCTTGTTCGCCTGGCAGGTAATGCACCAATCAGCTGTCACATCGACGAAGATAGTCGCACCCTCTTCTTGCGCCTCTGCTAGCGCAGTTTCGCTGAAGACCTCCCATCCGTAATTGGCCTCTGCGCTTGTTTGTGAAGCCCCACCAATAGCTTGCACGAATAAGGCAGCAATCCAGATAAATGTGCCTGCCATAGCGAGGCCCAAAACCTGTTTTAGGCGTATCATCCATGCCCCTGGTTTTGGCAAAACACCAATAGCTTGTGGCATAAGGGCCAAAAGTAGCCACGGACTAGCAAGGCCAAGCCCCATCATTACCATGATGCCAAATAATGCTGTATCTGATTGAGATAGACCAAAGCTCACAGCTGTGCCAACGAACGGGGCTGAACAGGGGGTGGCAAGCAATGTGGCAAGCATCCCTGCGCCAAAATCTGATAGCAATCCCTGAGATGGGCCTCGTGCTGGCATCATCTTTGCCGCAAAAGCCGGTGTGCGGAATGTGACCACGTCGAACAAAGACAGCGTAAAAAGCCCCATAATAAGGGCCATCACACCCAAGAAGATAGGGTTTTGGAACTGAATGCCCCAGCCGATTTGTGCGCCTGCCAAACGTAAAGCGGCTAAGCTCGCAGCTAGTGCAAGGAATGAACTTATAATCCCAGCAGCAGATGCCAAGAAACGACGCCTGATAAGACTGCGCGTCGCGCCCGCCAATTGGATAACAGATGCCACCTTCAGCGATAACACTGGCAACACACATGGCATGAAGTTCAAAATCACGCCCCCCAAGAAGGCAATCAGCCATAACGGTAGAGACGATGTGATGCTTTGCTCAGCGGTTGAAGCAACCTGTGTTGCGCTTGCTACAAGGACATCTGTTTCAAAGAATTGGGTGCCCGCATCCACTGTGGCTGTTATCACCTCATCAGAAGCCAGAGGCTCTCCTGATAGCTGGGCAATGAAATAACCGTCACCAGATGGCTCTGGGATCCCAAATGATGTGCCACTGGGCCCTTCTAGCAAAATATCGCGCACTGGCGCGTCTGTGGCGACATTAACGCTTGCATAGAAGCCAGTGGTGTCACCGTGGGTGTCTAGCTGTAGCTGAAGCGCCTGTGGGCGTTTACGAGGCACTTGTGCGGCTGCCATGGCAATATCTTGCCCATAAATAGACGGCACAAAGGCCCCAGGTGGCAAATCAAGCTCTAGCGGCCCCGATACTGGCACACAGATGTCAGAACAAATCAGACTATCAACCGTGACCGCCAGCCGTAGCCCCAATTCTGGCTCGGGGAAAGTCACAGAGAGTGGGAAGATAACCCGCCTCTCATACCCAAAGGTATCGAGCCCGAAAAGTTGAAACCGTTTGGGTAAAGGAAACTGCAATGCGGCTTCTATATCTGGACTGATGAAAGGGTCTACAAAGATTTGGGGCGGCAATCCAGCATCACCGGGGGTGCGCCAATAGGTCTTCCACCCCTGTTCCAACCGGAATTCAAGGGCTAATTGCTGGGTGCCGCTAAGACCGGCAGTCTCTGAACTACTAATCAGTCTGATCTTGGCGAAATCTGTTGCAAGCCAACGACTTTCTGCCGCATGCGCACCGCCGCCTATCACCGCTGATAAGACAAGCATGAGCCATACAAAAACCGTGTTTATCTGTTGCATAAATCGCCCTTATCTTGCGCCTGCATTATCTTTGTTTGTGCCTATCATATGCAATCTCATTTGCATAAATCAATAAAACCGCACTACACTATGGCCATGATGGAGCATAAATCGATCGAAATTCTCAATTCAGTGAGTGGACAGCTACTAGTGGCCATGCCTCATATCGGAGATAACCGCTTTTTCCATAGTGTTATCTTAATGTGTCAGCATGATGGCGAAGCCGCGATGGGGCTTATTCTTAATCAACCCATTAGCAACTTATCCCTTGATGACCTCACCGAACAGTTAGAACGGCCTGTGGCACGTTTTGACGGGGAGGCGCCTATTTTCCATGGTGGTCCCGTTGAGGGGGGGCGAGGATTTGTGGTGCATTCTACTGATCATATGCTGAAAGATAGCTTGCCAATTGGTGATGATTTAGCCATGTCCTTCCAGCTCTCAATTATTGATGATATTGCAGCTGGTACCGGTCCGCGCAAACATCGCATCATGCTTGGTTATGCCGGGTGGGAAGCAGGCCAGTTAGAAGCTGAATTGCGTGAAGGGGTGTGGTTCCATCTGCCAGCAACAAAGGCACTTGTCTTTGATACACAACCCGAAGAATTATGGACACGCTGTTTTCATGAAAGCGGCATTGATGCCGCCTTCTTATCACCGCAAGCTGGTTCAGCCTAAGCCGCCAGATGACCTCTTAGATCATCATTTGACATCACATCATCAGATGGACCAATGAGGCTCAAGGACGGATTTGCCTCTTTGGTAAGCCTTTCAATGATGCGTATAACATCATCTTGTGATAACGCATTCAGCTTGGCTGTGACTTCTTCTACTGACCGCACTTCACCAAATAGCGCCAATTGACGTGCCATGCTCTCTGTCATGCCTGAAACTGATTCCTGCCCCATTAGAATGGCAGCCCGCATCTGTGCTTTACCACGCTCCACTTCCTCTGCACTGAGATTCTGGCGCATATCACGCAACGCGTCACAAGAGACCTGAAGCATCTCATTCACATCAGTCGCTGCCGTGCCGGCATAGACCCCAAACAAACCTGTATCAGACATCAGCTGACTGAAAGAGAAAATAGAATAGCAAAGCCCGCGTTGTTCTCTGACCTCTTGGAAGAGACGTGATGCCATGCCGCCGCCATATAAGGTCGATAGTAACATTAACGCATAGCGATCCTCATCATTTGCCGCTGGTGCCTGCAAGCCAAAGACAAGGTGAGATTGCTCTAATTGGCGTGTTTCAACCATTCGGCCACCCTGCCAGCTAGGGGCAGAGCGTGGCACGGTAGATGCCACACCTAGCTTTGATTGATATTGTTCTGCCGCGGCGACAAGTGCCGCATGATCGACATCCCCTGCAGCACATAACATCATTTGATTAGCGCCATAATGAGTATCCATGAACCCACTTAGATCAGCGCGGGAAAAGGATGAGACTGTATCAGCTGTACCGAGGATTGATTGCCCCAATTTATGAGCGCCATAACTCGCCGTCGCAAAATTCTCAAATACCACATCATCAGGCGTATCAAGCGATTGACCAATTTCCTGCAAAATCACGCCTCGTTCACGCTCAATCTCAATATCTGGCAGGCTTGATTCTGTTAAAATATCAAAGAGCACATCCACGGCAAGGGGCATGAATTCTGGAAGAATTCTGATGTAATAGGCAGTTTCTTCGCGCGCCGTATGGGCATTCATGTAACCACCAAGCGATTCAACCTCTACCGCGATTTGCTGAGCGCTTCTCTTATTCGTGCCTTTGAACGCCATATGTTCCAGCATATGAGCGATCCCATGCTGGCCAGAGGCTTCATCACGACCACCTGCCTTCACCCAAATGCCGACATTCACGGATTTGGCGCTGGCCATATGAATAGAGGCCACCGTCATGCCGCTGGCTAATGTGGTAATTTGTGCTGTCATGCTGTACGCCGAACCTGTTGGATATGCGACTGGATTATCGTCAAATCATTCTCAATAATATCGAATTTTTCGTCTCGCGTCATCAGATCTGAGAGATGTGATGGCAAAGCAGGCTCTGTGCCAACTGCTTGGGCGACCGCTGCAGGGAATTTCGCTGGATGCGCGCAAGCCAATGACACAATTGGCACATCCGCTGGCACAAGACCCTCATCACGAGCCATGCGTGCGCCATATAACCCAACGGCTGAGTGCGGATCAATGGCGAGGTCATAGATGTCTTTTGCCCGTGCAATCTCTGCCAATGTGCCATCATCATCAAGCCGATAGGCTGTGAAAAGGTCTTGCGCGGCTGTCATCATCGCGTCTGAGACTTTAAATTCTCCCTCTGAGGCAAAGCGCGCCATCATCTCTGCCGTTGCTGCGCCATCACGCCCCGAAAGTTCAAATAACAATCTCTCAAAGTTGCTTGATACCTGAATATCCATTGATGGGCTTAATGATGGGCTGACAGTATCGCGTGTCATCGCGCCTGTTTCAAAGAAGCGCGTTAAAATATCATTACGATTAGAGGCGATGATCAGGCGCTCAATCGGCAATCCCATTTGCCCTGCAACCCAACCAGCAAACACGTTACCAAAATTACCTGTTGGCACCGAGAACGCCACTTTTGTCTCTGGTGCGCCGAGCTTCAATGCGCTGGCAAAATAATATACCACTTGCGGCATAAGGCGCGCCCAATTGATAGAATTAATCGCTGATAAGCCCACCTCATCACGGAAGGGCGCATCGTTAAAAGCAGCCTTGACCAAAGCCTGGCAATCATCAAAATCACCTTTCACAGCCAAGGCATGCGCCCCCTCAGCAATCACAGAGGTCATTTGCTTTTGCTGAACCGGAGAGACACGCCCGTCAGGGAAGAGAATAAAGATATCAACCAGCTCTCTTCCTTTAAACGCTTCCAAGGCAGCTGAGCCTGTATCACCAGAGGTTGCGCCAAGGATGACGGCACGTTTACCTGCTTTGGCAAGGGCGCGGTCAAAGGCACGAGACAAGAACTGCATCGCATAATCTTTAAAGGCGATTGTTGGGCCTGAGAATAATTCCATCACATGCAGATTATCAGCGCCCAAATCAACAAGAGGTGCCACATCTTGATGGGTAAAATCGGCATAGGCATCTTGTGCCATAGCGAGCAACTCAGCCTCTGTTGGGTCACCATCTGTAAAGGGTGCCATGATGCGCGCCGCTAACTCCGGATAAGATAGATGGCGCATCTCTGCTATCTCTGCTGTGGTGAAGCGCGGCCATGAGGTTGGCAAATAGAGGCCGCCATCGCGTGCCAAACCATTTAAGAGAGCCTCTTCAAATGACAAAGGGCCATCTTTGCCTCTCGTGCTAATATATTCCATAGCTAAGTCCTTTATGCCGGCGTATCTGTCTCATCTTTTGATGAGGCGCCAAACCGTAATCGCCCTAACGAATGATGATAGGCAAAATAAACCCCTAAGAGAGACAGCGCAATCCCATACCAGGTGAGGGCGTAATTAAGATGAGCATTGCGCACATCAATCTTCACCTCTGCCGCAATGGGCAATGTGATTTTTTCTTCAGGCGTGCGTGTCAAATCAATGAAATAACCAGCTTGTGCGGTTGGCAATTCCAAGAAGGTAGCCACCTGCTCCGGCTTCATCGTAAACCAAAATCCAGCCTCAGGCTCATTATCTGGTACAAAGCTACCTTGACGTTGTGGCAACCGCACGATCCCTGAGAGGGTGACATCGCCCTCTATCATAGAAAAGGGACGATCTTCTGGCTCACGATAGGCTTCAGAGACCCAACCACGATTGATGAAAAACACATCGCCCTTATCTGATCTGAAGGCTGTGATAACATGAAAGCCCGCATTTCCCTCATAGGTCTTACCTGTGAGATAGATTGTCTTCTCATGCAAATAACGCCCCGTAAGTCCAACACGCTGGAATTCCAAAATATCCGATGTGGGATAGATGGCTTCGGCCTGTGAGCGTTCTTTGAACTGATTAATAAGCTCTGTTTTCCAGGTCAAACGCTGTACCTGCCAGCTCCCCAGAAGGATCAGGATAGCTAAGGCTGGAATGGTAAAGAATGTTGGCCAGAAAAGGGGTCTGAATGTCATCTATTTATGCTCTTTTATATAATCTTGCATGTGCAAAAAGGGGCCAGCCCAAGAGCTCGCCCCTGTAAAGATATCATTGTCGCAAGGACGGGATCAACCGCCCCACCAATAGACTGCGACGAATAGGAACAACCACACAACGTCAACAAAGTGCCAATACCAAGCTGCGGCCTCAAAGCCGAAATGCTGGTCTGCTGTGAAGTGGCCTTTCATGCCGCGCCATAGGCAAACAGCAAGGAACAATGTCCCGATAATCACGTGGAAGCCGTGGAAGCCTGTAGCAAGGTAGAATACTGATGGATAGATACCATCGGTAAAGCCAAATGGCGCATGGCTATATTCGAGCGCCTGTAAGCCTGTGAAAAGCACACCTAGCACGACTGTCACTGCCAAACCGACAATGAAATCACGGCGGTTATTCTGAAGCAAGGCATGGTGCGCCCATGTGACTGTACAACCTGATAGCAACAACACCAATGTGTTGATTAATGGCAAATCAAATGGGTTGAACGTCTCAATACCCTCTGGTGGCCATACACCGCCAACTGGGAACAAGGCTGCATCAAAGAACGCCCAGAAAAATGCCACGAAGAACATCACTTCTGAGGCAATGAATAACATCATGCCATAACGCATACCAATTTGAACGATTGGTGTATGGTGACCTTGATATTCTGCTTCTCTGATAACATCACGCCACCAAAGGAACATTGTCAAAATAACCAAGCCAAGGCCTGCACCTAATAGGTGCACACCATAGGCATGCTCATGCATATACATTACACCACCAAGGGCTGCGACAAAGCCTGATGCGGCACCTAGGGCCGGCCATGGGCTTGGTTCAACCAAATGATAGGGATGCTTTTGTGTTCCGCTCATGAAACTCTCCTTTTTTTCCCCCCGCATCTTGCGATGCGATCTTAGCCTAATCTAAATCGGCAAAGAATGTGTAAGATAAAACAATCTCATCCACATCCTTCGTATTCTCTTCGTTCCGGATGTCTGGATCAATGAAAAATGACACTGGCATGTCCATTGATTCCCCCGGCTGTAATGTCTGTTCTGTGAAACAGAAACATTCAATTTTCATAAAATAAGGACCTGCCTTTTGCGGCGTGACATTAAATGTCGCTGTCCCTGTTGTAGGTACATCCGCCAAATTCGTTGCGCGGTATGTAATCACTGTCTCTTCCCCAGGCGCCAATGTGACTGGTTTTGACATAGCTTCAAACTTCCAGGGAAGCTTTTTATTCACATTCGCATCAAACCGAACAGAAACAGGTGAAACATCCAACGCGACATAAGCAGCAGACCCCTCGGCCACCTGTGTTGTGCCACCAAAGCCTGTGACCTGACAGAATAGGCGGTAAAGCGGCACAGACGCAAAAGCCAGACCGACCATAGCCAACACAACAAGACCCAACACAAACCCTGTGCGGCGGTTCTTGTCCCCAAGGCCTAAATCAGCTGTTGTGTTTGCTACCTTCTCCACTCTTTTATCCCTAGCTTGCCATTCGCAAAATTGTGATAAGATAGAACAACACAGCCAAACCAAAGATCAAACCAATCAAGGTGAGGTTGCGCTTGCGACGCATCTGCTGCATCTCGGCCCCAGTGCGAGGTTCTTGTGGTGTTTCGGTTTGCTTGCTCATGCTAGCCCCATCACAAATTTATCTAGGATCAGACCCAAAAACAAAACTGTTAAATAAGTCAGCGAATATTTAAATAAGGGCATAGCTGGCGCCAAATCATCAGCGCGGCGCAACTTTATCGCGCCCCATAGGAACCCTGCCCCTAACAAAGCAGCACCAATGCCATAATAAACAGAGCTCATGCCAATTACAGACGGCATCACGCCCAAGGGCGCCAAAATGACAGAATAAATCACAATCTGATGTTTTGTCTCAGCTGCGCCTGCGACGACAGGTAACATTGGCACATTCGCACGCTGATAATCATCATTTTTCACGAGCGCTAACGCCCAAAAATGAGGCGGCGTCCAAATAAAAATAATGGCAAACAACAAAATAGATTCAATGGTGACTGTACCAGTGACAGCCGCCCAACCCACCATAGGTGGGAGCGCCCCAGCAGCCCCACCAATCACGATATTCTGTGCGGTCCGGCGTTTCAGCCAAACAGAATAAATCACGGCATAAAAGAAAATCGTAAATCCAAGCAAGCCGCCTGCCAAGAGGTTGGCAGATAGGCTCAACATCAAAACTGATAAGACTGAAATCACGAGGCCAAGCGCCAGCGCTTCGCCGCTTTCAACACGTCCAGATGGAATAGGACGGCCAGCGGTGCGAGACATCACCGCATCAATATCTCTGTCATACCACTGATTGATGGCACCAGAGGCGCCGGCACCAGCAGCGATAGCGAATAAAGAAATAGCATGTAATAAAAGTGTTTTAACGGAAGGATCACTTCCTGCCGCAGCAAGATACATCCCCGCAAGCGTAGTAAAGACGACAAGGCTCATCACCCGCGGCTTTAGCAGCTGGAAAAAATCACCAGCAGACGCGACATAGGGCGCGTCTGCTGATGCAATCATGTTATTTTGCGATTGTGACATCACAAGGTCCTTTGGCCTTTACTTAACTTTCGGCAAGTCGTCGAAGGTATGGTAAGGCGGTGGTGATGATACCTGCCATTCCAAAGTTGTGGCGCCTTCGCCCCATGGGTTATCTGCACATTTACGACGTGAGATAAAGGCTTCTGCAATCACAATCAGGAAGATAATGGCACCAGCGGCTGAGATGTATGAGCCAATTGAGGCCACATAGTTCCAACCAGCAAAGGCATCAGGATAGTCGATATAACGACGAGGCATACCAGCAAGACCGAGGAAGTGCATTGGGAAGAACGTCAAGTTCACACCAACGAAAGTCACCCAGAAATGTAGCTTTGCCAATCCTTCATGATAGTCATAGCCTGACATCTTACCAAACCAGTAATAGAAGCCAGCAAAGAGACCATACACCGCACCAAGCGATAGAACATAGTGGAAGTGTGCAATCACATAATATGTGTTGTGCAAGACCACATCCATACCAGCGTTCGCCAATACCACACCTGTCACACCACCAACGGTGAACAAGAAGATAAAGCCAATCGCCCACAACATCGGCACGCGGAATGTGATTGAACCACCCCACATTGTGGCAATCCATGAGAAGATTTTCACACCTGTTGGTACAGCAATCACCATTGTGGCGGCTGTGAAGTAGGCTCTTGTATCAACATCGAGACCGACAGTGTACATGTGGTGCGCCCACACGATAAAGCCAACGAACCCAATCGCAACCATCGCATATGCCATGCCGAGGTAACCAAAGACTGGCTTGCGTGAGAAGGTTGAAATAATGTGGCTGACAATACCAAAGGCTGGCAAAATCATAATATACACTTCAGGATGACCGAAGAACCAGAACAAGTGCAAGAACAAGATTGGGTCACCGCCACCTTCAGGCACGAAGAATGTTGTGCCGAAGTTACGGTCTGTCAAAAGCATTGTAATCGCACCAGCAAGCACTGGAACAGCCAATAGCAACAAGAAGGCTGTGATGAGCATCGCCCATGCAAATAGCGGCATCTTGTGCAATGTCATACCTGGCGTACGCATGTTAAAGATCGTTGTGATAAAGTTCGCAGCACCCAAGATTGATGAAACACCAGCCAAGTGGAGTGAGAAGATCGCAAGATCCATAGACATACCTGGCGTGCCTAGCGAGTTTGAAAGCGGCGGATAAATTGTCCACCCAACACCCGCACCGCCATCAACAGCTGCTGATAATAGCAACAAGATGAATGATGGTGGCAATAGCCAGAATGAAATGTTGTTCATACGGGGGAAGGCCATATCTGGGGCACCAATCATGATTGGTACAAACCAGTTACCAAACCCACCAATGATGCCTGGCATCACAACAAAGAACACCATGATCAGACCATGGGCCGTTGTGAACACGTTCCACATATGTCCATCAGACATATATTGAACGCCAGGTTCCATTAGCTCCATACGCATGAAGACTGAGAACCCGCCACCAATGAAAGCAGCGATAATTGAGAAGATGATATACATCGTCCCAATATCTTTATGGTTTGTCGAATAGAGCCAACGGCGCACAAAGCCCTGTGGGGCACCATGTGCGTGGTCAGCTGTATGGGCGACTTCACTCATGTTTTTCTCCTGTGTAAAAGTCGACTCTAAAGAGCGAATTCTTCGCGGGCGTTTTCTACCCAAGCGTCATATTCATCACGTGGTAACGCTCTGATGACGATAGGCATATAGGCATGGTTGACACCACAAATCTGGTTACATTGCCCATAATACACCTTTGGCTCTTCAGGCACATCAATCCAAGCCTCATTAATACGGCCTGCGACTGAGTAAATCTGAACAGCAAGTGACGGGACGAAGAAGGAGTGCATCACATCATTACCAGCTACCAATAGCTTGATGCGTGTACCGGCTGGCACAATCATCTCGTTATCTACTGACAACAGGCGGATTTGATCCCCTGAAATATCTTCTTCATCGATCATATATGAATCAAAGCCAATCTGCTCATCAGGGTATTCATAATTCCAATACCACTGATTGCCAGTCACCTTCACGACCATCTCTGTGTCTTTTGTTTGGTCTAAATAATAGAGCAAACGGAAAGACGGCACAGCAATCACAACCAGAATCAAAACAGGGACAACGGTCCATAAAATTTCGATGATTGTATTGTGTGATGTCTTTGATGGTACAGGATTCGCTTTTGCACGGAAGCGGATGCTGACATAAACCAACAACGCTAGGACGAAAAGTGAGATCGCTGTGATGATAATCAAAAGCAGATTGTGGAGGCTGTTTGCTTTTTCAGCAATTGACCCGGCAGGGGCCTGAAGCCCAATTTGCCAAGGTTCAGGCACAGATGCCAATGCAGACTGAGCAAACAATAAGCCAACAAGGCTTACCCCAATGTAAAAGATAGACTTTACGCTTGGAAGCGTCATAACGTCTCCCCCATTATTTAGTCTTAAATCCGGTCCGGCGACGGACTGTTAAGATGAATAACATCAAAGCAAGCCGAAGCCCAAAGAGTTTGCACTGTATCTAGCCTCTTTTTCAGAGAATGAAAAGCCCTATGCGACGGCCTGTCGCGCTTTTTATCTCCCCCCCTTGAAAGCAGACCGTAACAGGGCCATACTCTAGGGTGATGGAATACCACGCAAAGCGCCCTGAAACAGCCATTCAGCCGCGAAAACCAACGAGGACACAGCCTGATGGATTATCTTAGCCAAACTGACGATATCTTCTTTGCCAAGAGCGGTCTTGATTTAGACGGAACGCTTGCTCAGGTGGATGCAGCTCTTGGTCACGCGGATGATGGTGATTTGTTCCTCGAATCAAGCCATGCTGAAATGCTGGTTTTTGATGATGGGCGGCTGAAATCAGCTAGCTATAACCAAGATAACGGATTCGGTTTGCGTGCCATTATGGGAGAGGCAGATGCCTTTGCCCATTCAGGAGATATGTCTCATGCGGCGCTAGAGCGCGCTGTTGGCACAGTTCAAGCGGTCACGAAAGGCTATAGTGGCCAGATGGCGCTTGCACCGGCACAATTGGCAAATGAGCCTCTCTACACTGATGCGAATCCTTTGGCCGAAACACCATTTGAAGCCAAGGTTGAAATTCTGCAGAAAATTGATGCCGCCGCCCGTGCCCGCGACCCTCATGTGAAGCAGGTAACGGCCAGCCTTGCCACCTCTTGGCAAGCCGTACAAATCATCCGTGCAGGCGGCATTCGCTTTGCAGATATTCGTCCGCTTGTTCGTCTCAATGTCTCTGTTGTGGTTGAGAAAAATGGCCGCATGGAATCAGGTAGCTCTGGCACGGGGGGGCGTGTGCTTCTGGGCTCGTTCCTTGATGAGGCGCTGTGGCAAGGTGAAATTGATGAAGCGTTGCGCCTTGCCAATCTTGGGATTGAGGCGATTGCGGCCCCTGCTGGCGAGATGCCGATTGTCTTAGGGGCTGGATGGCCTGGTGTGATGCTTCACGAAGCTGTTGGTCATGGCCTGGAAGGTGATTTTAACCGCAAAGGCACCTCTTTATTCTCAGGGATGGTTGGCGAACAAGTGGCCGCTAAAGGCGTCACTGTGGTTGATGATGGCACGATGCGAGATCGCCGTGGCTCTATCACAATTGATGATGAAGGCACCAAATCAGCGCGCAATGTTCTGATTGAAGATGGCATTTTGAAAGGCTATCTGCAGGACAGACAAAATGCGCGCCTCATGAATGTTGATCCAACAGGTAATGGACGCCGTCAATCTTATGCGCATCTGCCAATGCCGCGTATGACGAATACCTTTATGGAAAATGGCGCCCATAGCCCTGAGGAGATTATCGCCTCGACTGAAAAAGGGCTATATGCGGTCAATTTTGGCGGAGGACAAGTTGATATTACATCTGGCAAATTCGTCTTCTCAGCCTCTGAAGCCTATCTCATTGAAAATGGTAAAATTGGCGCACCAGTTAAAGGCGCAACGCTGATTGGGAATGGCCCAGATGCTATGTCGAAAATCACCATGATTGGCAATGATTGCGCGCTTGATAGAGGCGTTGGCACATGCGGCAAATCTGGACAATCTGTCCCTGTTGGCGTTGGTCAGCCTACTTTGAAAATGGGTGGCATTACCGTGGGCGGCACACAAGCCGCTTAGCCCCTATAGGGTGTTGTCATAGTAAGGAAAAATAGTGCTTATTCTGCGGCAGCTGGTGACACGCGGCGCATCACGCCGGCAATCGCAAAGGCTGTTCCCAGTAGAATAAGGCATATCACAGCACCTGCGCCAAATGACAGCCCGCCCCCGCCAACGCTGTAAAGCGGTCCAGCGGCTGACAGCCCTATCACTTGCCCCAAAGACCCAAACCCTTGAACAAGGCCTAGCGAGCCGCCCATTTCACCTGATTTCGCAACCTTAGATGAGGCGGAGGTCAAAGTGGGATTGGTAAAGGCAAAGCCTGCGCAAATGATGGTTGTTGCGGCTAAATAAAGTACGATGACAGGCACCACTAGCAAATAGCCTTGGGTAAAGGCTGATGTGAGGAATTGCCCACTTGCCAATAAGGTAATGCCGCCAATGATGATACGCATTTCGCCAAAGCGGCGCACCGCCGGGCCGATAAGCCCCCCTTGCACAATCACAATCACAACCCCGACATAGGTAAAGAGCCATCCTGTTTGATTAGCGGAAAAATCAAGCATATCCTTTAAGACAAGGACAAAAGACGCCTCAACTTGCGCGAATGATAGATTGAGTAAAAAGAAGGCTAGGGCAAACAGACCAAGAGGCCCTGCTAACAAACGATAAACAGATGCCAAAGACTGGTCAGCAAGTTTAGCCTGTGGCAAAGATGGGGCGCGCGCGCTAGCTGGCAATTTGGCAGATAGCACAAAGGCCACCACCGTTACCGTGCCTGCAATGGCAAAAGGCGCTTGATGAAGCGGGCCGCCACCCAGCCCACTCAATACGCCTCCCAATGCTGGGCCAAACACAAAGCCAAGACCGATAACCGCCCCCATGAATCCCATATATTTTGCGCGATTCTCTACGCTTGAACCATCGGCAATCATGGCTTGAATCACGCCAATATTACCTGCGGCCAGACCTGCCAAAATACGAGCGCCAAACATCACCATGATGTCTTCGGTAAAAGCAAAGCTGTAATTGGCTACCGCGCCCACCGCGAGAGAGGCCATCAACACTGATTTCCGCCCCAGCCTATCTGACAGACGCCCCAAAATGGGATTGCCAATAAACATGGCCAATGAAAATGACGCCAAAAGGCTTGTCATCACAATTTCAGAATAACCAAGCTGATCAATCACGGTGTAAGGAAGGATAGGGATGAGCGCGCCAATACCAACGAAATTGATAAAGACAATCACCAATAATAATGGCAGCACATAAGATGGCATGGCTGATGTAGATGTTGGCATAGCTCGTCCCCCGCGCCGTGTCACCACTTAATAATGGTGATGACGGAATACCTCATCAATATTCTCGTTCCACTCAGTCTGAAAGGCGGATAGCATCTTATCAGCCTGCGTTTCACCAGACGCAAGAATGGCATCAAGCGGGGCCAGATATCCTGTTTCATCCTGTCCCTTTTTATCTAGATGCCCCCGAGCGGCAAGCCCCTTATGGGCAATCGCAACCAATTTCTTGGCAAGTTCATGCATCTCATACGACCCTAATTGCGCGCGCAACCCATCGCGTGCCACATCCATACGTGCAGCTTCGACATCTGTTGCGCTGAGTGATTGGGCTAAAGCTTCAGCCTCTGCCAGCGCATCCTCATCATATAACAAGCCCACCCAAAAGGCTGGCAAGGCACAGATCTTATCCCACGGCCCACTATCGGCGCCGCGCATCTCTAAATACCCTTTGAGACGCACTTCAGGGAATGCGGTTGTGATATGATCTTCAAAATCTGCCTGAGTAGGATATTCCCCTTCAAAACCAGGCAGCTTGCCAGCCATAAAGTCAGGAAATGATAGGCCAGACACATCCACATAATCCTCACCGCGATGCAGGAAATACATTGGCACATCAAGGATATAATCAATCCATTGCTCATAACCAAATTGCGGATCGAATACGCAAGCTGGTACCCCGCATCTATCAGGGTCTGTATCTGTCCATGCCTCGGCTCTTGTTGACAACAGACCAGACGGCTTGCCGTCTTTAAAAGGAGAGTTGGCAAATAAGGCTGTGGCGACAGGCTGCAAGGCAAGCGAGGTACGGAATTTCCGGCGCATATCCTCTTCATCTGCATAATCTAAATTGACCTGCACCGTGCAAGAGCGCAGCATCATATCCAGGCCGAGGGACCCTTTCTGAGGCATATAGGCCGACATGATCCGATAGCGGCCTTTTGGCATAAAGCGAATATCGTCACGGCCCCATTTTGGCTGAAACCCAAGACCTAACATGCAGAGATCAAGCTCTGAAATAGCTTGTTTCATCATTGTAAGATGGGCACTGGTCTCAGAACAGGTTTGATGCAAAGTCTCAAGCGGGGCACCTGACAACTCAAATTGCCCCCCAGGCTCTAGCGTCAAAGACCCGCCATGATGATCTTTTAAGCCAATGATATTACCATGTTCCAGTATCGGGGTAAAATCATGCTCATCACGCAATTTTTGCAAAAGCGCGCCAATTCCTTGCTCACCTTCATAGGCTACAGGCGCAAAACTACCTTTATGAAACAGAAATTTTTCATGTTCTGTGCCAATACGCCATTCGGATTTTGGCGTCTCTTTTGAGGCCAACCATACCACATAATCGTGCTTATCTGCCATGATAGGAGATTGTGCATTCATGACTTATTCCACTTCATTGTGAGCAAGAGAATGGGAGGCTGACCAATCGCCTTTCACCGCCTGATAGAGCGATAAAGCAGATAGCGCAGCGGTATCAGCGCGCAAAATGCGTGGGCCAAGGGATATGCCAATGCTTTGCGGAAGAGCGTCTATCATCTCTTTTTCTGACATAGAGAACCCCCCTTCCGGTCCAACAAGAATGGCAGCTTTATCACCACCAATCTCTGATAAAATACGCAAGCTGTCAGTTGCCTGATCACCTGCAAGACGTTCATCACAAAAAATAAGCGCGCGGTCTGCTGGCCAATCCTTCAAAATCTCTGTTAGCGGCATGTAATCATGCACAAGCGGAATATCGAGGCGTTCTGTTTGCTCCGCTGCTTCAATCGCATTGGCACGCAACCGGTCATCTTTGAGGTGTTTGATCTGCGTATATGCGGTTTTTACCGGCCAAATCACAGACGCGCCAAGCTCTGTTGCTTTTTGTGCCATAAAATCGAGACGTGCTTTTTTCACCGGCGCAAATAACAACCATAAATCAGGGCTAAACCATTGCGGGGTTTGCAAAGACAAGCATGTCACCACACCAGATTTGCGGCTAAGTTCTGTCACTTCGGCTAGGAAACACCCATCCCGTCCATTAAAGACCGCAATCTCAGTACCGACTGATTTGCGCATGACGGTATGGAGATAATGCGCATGCGCAGCATCAAGCGGAACAGCCATCTGTTCTGCAAGGTCATGGTCCATAAATAATCGTATTTGAGAATGCCGCGGGTCCATATCGTCTAGTTAGGCCTCTGATAGGTGAATTGCAAGCGTTATGCCGCTTTCACCATTGTTGTTTTTGTTTTACAAGTGGCCATACTGATAGGGCGTCATGCGTCACAGAGCCAGAGGAAGTTTATGACAAACAAGCATAGTGATATTCGATTGGATGGATTTTGGGGGTATTTTCCCCCTAGAACTCATCCCTACATCACTGTGATGCGCCTTGACAGGCCTATTGGCTGGTGGCTGTTACTGCTTCCTGGCTGGTGGTCTATTCTCACTGGCGCGTCATCTTGGCAACCCGCCTTATGGATGATGCTGTTATTCTTGATTGGCGCCATTGCCATGCGCGGCGCCGGCTGTGTCATTAACGATCTGTGGGACCGTGATATCGATCAAAAAGTGGCCCGCACATCTGGCAGGCCGCTAGCATCTGGCGCCTTATCAATAGGCCAAGCCCTTTTGATACTAGTTGGTCTTGGCATCATCGGTCTAATTATTTTGCTCCAGCTCCCTATGAAAGCATGGGGGATGGGTGTGATGGCCTTACCTCTAGTTGCTACCTACCCCTTATTCAAACGCTTTACCTATTGGCCACAAGCGATGCTTGGCCTGACATTTAGTTGGGGCATCTTGCTTGGTCATGTCGCCATAACAGATAGCTGGCCATCTAGCGCTGTGCTGTTGCTATATCTCGGGGCTGTGTTTTGGGTCATTGGCTATGACACCATCTATGCCATTCAAGATATGGCAGATGATAAACTAAGTGGCGTGAAATCATCTGCGCTTGCCCTAGAGGGTCGCATCTCACAAGCAGTAGCCTGTCTCTATAGCCTATCATTGGCTTGTATCTATTTTAGCTTGTGGGAGATCTATGGCGCCTCGCTATGGTTGTTTGGGTTTGGGGCGATGGCACTCCATCTCTGTTGGCAAGTGACACAAATCTCTGAGACAGATAGAACGCGCGCTTTGCGTCTGTTCCAATCAAATCGAAATGCAGGCCTCTTATTAACAGCTGGCTTGCTAGTAGAGCTTTTCGTTTAAAGATAAGCGTCAGCCTGATTGGTTTCGGCCTGTATAATGGTGAAGGGGCCTGTCTGCATCGGGCTTGCTTGGCCTAACAGGCAGTCATTCACCTCCCCGCGAAATGGTTTATCATCGATCAATCTGGCAAGGAAAACTGTGATATCTGTTTCTTGCAGGGCGGGCGGCAGACGATGATAGAGCTGCTGACGGGCCTCAAGCTGGGTGAGTTTGGTAAATTGGCGATTAGTCGCCGCGATCGATGCGAGACCAAAAGGCCGCTCGCCCTCATCGCATAAGGCGCCTAACCGCGTGCTATATCCAAAGACACCATCAGGAGAAATAGGGCTATCAAGGACCACCTGTCCCTCATGCCATTGCCCAAAATCATAAGCAATGCCCACCGCCTCGGTGGCATGCATAATCTCTAATTCCTCGTCATTCAACCACACTGCATTCAATGACACGGCTGTTCCTACAGACGGGTAGGCTGTGCAAGGCACTGCGCCATAATAGGAGAAACAAGCGCTATGAATGATGTCACAATCATGCAAAGTCGCCGGTGTCACATAGAGGGCGCGGTCTGGGCCAAATTTACGAAGCAATTGCCGAGGCGCCCTATTGGACCCAACTGACAATACGGCATGACGCTGATGAAGTGCTTCGGTATCGCTCTCGTCAAAGGGACGACATGCCCCACCTTCAATCACATAGGCAGAAGGCGGCGCCTCATAGGGATAGAGGTCCGCTTGCTCCTGCGGGGTCAGTGGCGCTATCGCAAAAGGGGTAAAACTCATAAGGACAAACCAGCGGTTTCATCCAACCCCATAGCAATATTCATATTTTGAATGGCAGCCCCAGATGCGCCTTTCCCAAGATTATCAAGACGCGCTGTTAGCCATAGGATCCCCGTATCATCATCACTATGGGTAAAGATCTCTAGCCTATCTGTTCCTGCCAAGGCATCGGCGGCCAGAAAAACAGCATTATGGAGCTGTTCGCTATCATTGGCATCATAAGCCGTAATAAGGGCAGAACTCTCATAATAGCTTTGATAGATAGTGGCAATGTCACTGCCTGTCACATGCTTGGCAAGCTGCGTTTGATGAAGCGGCACATGCACTAACATGCCTTGCGCAAAATCTCCAACAGACGGCATGAAGATAGGGGTAGTAGTCAGACCAGCCATTTTCATCATTTCAGGGACATGTTTATGCGCAAGCCCATGACCGTAGGAGAATTGCACCGGCGCGGTTTTTGCGGCAAAGGCATCAATGAGGCCATTCCCGCCCCCTGTATAACCGCTAACAGCTGGAATGGTTAAGGCACTTGCCTCATCTAGCAGCCCTGCCTCTCGTAGCGGGCGTACCAGAGACAAAAAGCCGGTAGGATAACAGCCTGGGTTAGAAATTCTCTTTGTCTGACCAATCGCTTCGCGCTGCGCATGTGACAGCTCTGCCATGCCATAGACCCAATCAGGGTCAGTGCGATGCGCGGTGGAGGCATCAATTAATACAACATCAAGATCTTGCGCCATCGCGGCAGCGGCTTTTGCAGCACTGTCTGGCAGGCATAAAATCGCGACATCAGCGGTGGCATAGGCGTCTTTTTTAATAGCCTCATTTTTGCGGTCTTCATGCGCGATTTCAACAAGAGACACCGCTTCATGAGTGGCGAGCTTATCAGCAACTTGCAAGCCTGTTGTACCAGCTTGCCCATCAATAAAAATCTGTATGGTCATAATGATACAGAAATAAAACGAAATCGTGCTAAAAGGCAAGCATGCGCGCGCAAGATTTCTCGGCAGGTGAGTTGAAAGAATGAGTGAGCTTGCATAGATTAAAGACAGAGCAAAAAACCCAACAAAGATCACAGACTTAGCATAAGAGGCATAAGATGGCAGAGACATTATTAGCTGCGTTGATAGACGGCGCCCAAAAAGCAGGTGCCGATGGCGCTGATGCCGCCCTAGCAACAGGGGAGTCGTTATCTGTGTCTGTGCGCCTTGGCAAAACTGAGTCTGTGGAACGATCTGAAGAATTTGCCGCGGGCTTGCGTGTATTTGTTGGTGCGAAAGTTGCCACTTTGGCCATTGGGCAATTACAAGAGGCTGACATCCCAGAGCTCGCTGAACGTGCCGTCGCAATGGCAAAGGCAAGCCCTGATGACCCCTATGCCCGCTTGGCGCGCCCAGATGAGGTCGCCACCTCGCTACCAGAATTAGACATGTATGATGCCACAGATTTAGGGGCTGAAACCTTACTTGATATGGCGAAAGAGGCAGAGGATACCGCGCGCTCCTATGAGGGGATTAGCAACTCTGAAGGCGGCTCTGCTTCACAATCTCATAGCCAGTTCTATATTGCGGGCACCCATGGGTTTCAGGCTGGTTACCAGCGCTCTGGTTTTGGTTTTTCCACTGTTGTTTTGGCTGAAAATAACCAAGAGATGCAGCGTGATTATGATTATTCATCAGCCGTTTATGCTTCAGACTTGAAAACACCAGCAGAAGTGGGGCGTCGCGCCGCGGAACGCACGGTCAAACGTTTGGGCTCACGCAAAGCACTCACAGGCACCTTCCCTGTTATTTTTGATAATCGTGTATCACGGTCGATTGCAGGGCATTTTGCCTCTGCGATTAATGGCGCCTCTATTGCCCGCGGGACAAGCTTTTTAAAAGACTCAATGGGGGAAATGGTCGCCCATAGTGGCATCAGCTTAATTGATGACCCGTTGCGCCCGCGCGGCCCCGGATCTCGCGCCTTTGATGGGGATGGTCTTGCTGTCCATAGACGGACCTTGATTGATAAGGGCGTGCTGCAAGGGTGGCTTCTTGACTTGGCCTCTGCGGCGCAGCTTGGCCTCGCACCAACAGGTAATGCGACACGCTCACTAGCAAACCCGCCGAGCCCAGGCACCTCAAACCTTATCATTGAATCAGGTGACCAAACTTGTGAAGAGCTCATTGCTGATATTGAAAATGGCTTTTACATCACCGAATTAATGGGATCATCTGTCAGCTTGATCACAGGTGATTATAGCCGCGGCGCTGGTGGGTTCTGGATTGAGGATGGCAAACTACCTTAGCATGTAGTTGAATAGACGATTGCGGGCAAAAGGAAAGAGATGTTTATGGGGCTGACACCAGCCAATGATCCTGATACCACCTCATCAGTGATTGCCCCTTCATTGCGGGTTGACCAGATGACTGTCGCAGGAAGCTAGCATGTCGCACGCCACAAAATGGGATGCTCCACCACCAAGAGAAACCACCGTCTCTGATTGGTGGGAACTCTATATGAAAGATCATCATTTTTTGCGCGTGAGGTGGCGTAACCTTCACCAGCTCGATGAGATGATGTGGCGCTCTAACCAACCTTCGCCGAAACAAATCGCTGATTTAGCCGAGCGTGGTATCAAGAATATCATCAATTGTCGGGGCCCGCGCAGTGTGGGCACATGGCAGTTAGAAGCGCAGGCCTGTGCCAAATATGGGATAAAGCTCTATGATTTTACGGCGCGCTCACGAGCAGCGCCTGATAAACAGATGCTCCATGATGCCGCCGCCCTATTCCAAGCCATAGATGGCCCATGCTTACTTCATTGCAAATCAGGCGCTGATAGAGCTGGATTGATGTCAGCGCTCTATTTGCTCATTCATAAAAAACGTCCTGCCCGCGAAGCGCTGGCGCAGTTATCATTCAAATATTTGCATGTCAAACAAGCAAAGACAGGCTTATTAGATGCTTTTTTGGAAGCCTATCTGCCATATGAAGATGAAGGTATGGCGTTTTTTGATTGGGTCGATACCATCTATGACCCAGATAGCTTGCAAGCCAGCTTCATGGCCCAAGGCTGGGCAAACCGCCTCATTGATGACATCTTAAAACGAGAATAATGCGCTTAGCTCAGATTTTGCAGCGCGCATAATTTGGCATAGAGCCCATCTGCCTCTAATAAGCTGCGATGCGTGCCAATCTCTTGGATTTGTCCTTTATCCAATACGATAATCTGGTCAGCTTTTTGGGTGGTGGCAAGCCGGTGGGCAACAATCAAAGTGGTGCGACCTGCCGCCAGCTTATCAAGTGCCATCTGTACCTGTTTCTCTGCCTGCGCATCTAAGGCAGAGGTGGCCTCATCAAGTAATAAAATCGGCGCATCTTTTAACAAAGCACGAGCGATTGCTAACCGTTGACGCTGGCCACCTGACAGACGATGCCCGGCAGTGCCAAGCACTGTGTCATAGCCATGTTCTAATTCAAGGATGAAGTCATGGGCAGCAGCTTCCTTCGCCGCTGCAATGATGGCATCACGGCTAGCGGCAGGATTCCCAAACCCGATATTCGCCGCCACACTATCATCAAAGATAACCGCATCCTGAGAGACAAGCGCGATATGCGCCCGCAAAGACGACAATGTGACTTGTGTCACTGATGCCTCATTTATTGTGATATCGCCTGACGTGGCATCCAGAAAACGTGGCACAAGATTAATGATAGAGGTCTTACCAGCACCAGATGGCCCTACAAAAGCAATGGTCTGTCCAGGCGCGGCGCGGAAGCTGATATCCTGCAATAAGGTAGCATCACTGATTTGCAAGCCGACTTGACTAAAATTAATGGCCGCAGACGGCGCAACAAGCGGGATAGCTTTGGCGCTATCTGTAATGGTGCGCTGCCTGTCCAATAGACCAAAAATGCGTGCACCTGCTGCTACCGCTTCTTGCGTGACAGCATTTAAGGTCCCGAGGGCGCGGACAGGTTGAACGAGCAATAATAACGCAGTAATGAACCCTATCACATCACCGATCAGCATCTTGCCAAGCGCCACCTGATAAGAGGCCAAAGCAATCACGCCTGCGATAGCAATGCCGCCCAGAACTTCTAAGATCGGGTCAATTTTAGCCCGCCCGGCCAACAAACCGACTAATTTGATAAAAAGCGATTCAAAGGCTGTTTTTGTGCGCCGCTTTTCAGTCTCTTCCATCTGGAAGGCTTTCACCATACGCGCCCCTTGCAATGTCTCAGATAGCAGAGATGTAACATCTTCCAAATGCGATTGCAGGTTACCTGAGGCCTTGCGCTGTTTTAACCCAATTTGAATGATAGGGCGCATGGCAATCGGATAGATGGCTAACACCAACAAGGTTAACATCCAATCAAACCATAACATCGTGCCAACCATGGCGATGATGGTTAGCACATCACGCACTAAATTATTGGCAAGCCGCACCAGTGCTTCACGAACAATGTTTAAATCATTCATAATGCGAGAAATAAAGGCACCAGATGGTTCAGACGACACCCACGCCAAATCTGCCTCAATCAAATGCGCTGCCATTTTTGTTTGAATATTGGTTGTGACCCGCAAGGCCAGACGATTCACTGTCAAAACCTGAAAATACATCGCGATGCCACGAATAGATGACAGAATGATGATGGCGACTGGCACGAGATATAGAGATGAAAAATCTTCTGTTTGCAGCCGGTTAAAAACCTCAGATATCAAAGCAGGATAGGCAGAAGAGGCCGCGGCTACCACCGCCATAAGCAGAAACGCGATGATAATCTGGCCGCGATGAGGCGCAACCCACTCTCGCCATAAACGACGAATGATGGGGCGACTAGACAGGGTGCTATCAGGTTTCTCTTGGCTCATCCTGCCCCTACCCTACTCTACCGCATCCTGATTTGGCCAGATCTTGTTCACCCCTGCCATCACATGATGAGGCATAATCTGATGAATAATACCTGGTGTGCCATAATCAGATGGGGCAATTACATCCAAATGATGCAAACAATCAACATAAGTGAGCGGCGCTGATTGCGAAAACAGACCAAGCGCCGGTCGTTGCAAGGTTGCTGCCAGATTTAACAAACTCGTATCATTGCCGACATAACCACCCGATTGTGCCAAGACCGCAATCGCAACATCAAGCGATGTAAAACATTCAGCAACAGGCGTTGGCAAGTGGGATTGAACCTCATCAGCGATGTGGCGCTCGGCTGGCCCACCCATGATGATAGGGGTCAGGTCAGGGCGCGTCTCACGCATCATCGTTATCAATTGCACAAAACGCTCAGCCGGCCATAATCTATCTTCATGCATCGCCCCGATACCGAGAATAAGCGATGTATGCGGTGCAACGCCAAGCGCCTGATAAAAGGCCTGTGCGGCGGCGGCTTTGTCAGGTGCGATTGGCAATTGCCACCCCTTCGTTGGCGCTGGCCAGCCATTTAAAGCCCAGAATTTTGGCATCTTCTCGAGGGAATGAAGCCCTTTATCCTCTGGCGCTAAGGTTTTGGTGACAGATTTTGGCAACGTACCAAACCCAAAACCACCAATGTGAGATAAGCCTGCCAAACGAGCCGCCCGCGCATAAAAAGCAGAATGATGTAAAATCAAAGCGGCAGAGGCGCCGGTAGACCGAAAATCCGATGCCAGGCGCCAGAGGCCAAACACCCCGTCATGGCGTCCTTTCTTGCCACGTAATTTGCGATGGATTGGCAAGATTTGGGTAGGTGATAAGCTATCATGAAACAAGATATGAGGCTGAGATGCTGGTTTGGTCGCAAGGATAACGTCATACTCGTCAATGAGCTGGTCAAGCCACGGCTTATGCCAGATCATATCACCGATCCCGACAAGCGGCTGAATGACTAATAATCTGTTATCTTTCTCAAATTGCACGATATATTGGCCCATCCTCAGGGCTAGCCATTGCATTAAAATCTTGTTTCACTAAAACAGCCCCAGCTTTAGCATTTGCCAGCTGGAAAACAAAGCATTATCACTCAAGGAGTAGCGTTGATAGCTACGCCCATCCAAGGCGTGATATCAAGCAAGAATGTGGATAGGGACAAATTTGAAATCATGGCAAAAGGAAAGACATGGATAAAACAAGCACTTCACCACCCGATCGGGTCTTGGGTTTTGGCTTGTCTTTTATGGGCCTTTTGCAAGCTGATTTGGCTAACAGTGCGGGTAAAACATCAAAACCCGCCAGCCCTACTTCGTAAACAAACACCCCCCTCACCTGTGATCTTGGTACAATGGCATGAATTCATTCCTGCCATTTTAATGTTAGCGCCGCCTCGCATCTCAGTTCTCAATTCCAGCCATGGTGATGCTCGTATCTTGGGAAAAGCCGCAACGCTCGTCGGTGCGAAACCCATTTGGGGATCCTCAAATCGGTCACCTCTTGCGGCATTACGTCATCTGAAAGTCGAAATTGAGGCTGGCAGGCATGTGCTTATCACGCCAGATGGGCCGCGCGGACCAGCACGTCAGATGGCACTCGGACCTGTAGCACTGGCACAGCTCACAGGCGCGCCTATCATGTTATTTGCCGCTCATTGCACCTCAGCATGGCGGTTGCGGTCATGGGATAAGACACAAATTCCAAAGCCATTTTCAACCGTCACACTCTATTGGAGTGAGCCAATGATCATGGCGCGCACCAAAGAGAAAGATAAGCAAACCCAAATGCAGGTAGAGTTAGAGGCTGCTTTAAATGAGCTAAGTGCCCGCGCTGATAGAGGAGAGGCGGCGTGATGAGCCTGTCTGCCATCGCCTATCGCTCGCTAATGAGAGCAGCCACGGCTATTCTGCCGCGCTACCTCAAAACACGGGCCAAGCAAGGTAAAGAAGACATTGCGCGCTTAGATGAAAGATATGGCCGCTCACTACCACCTTTACCAGCAGACAAAGCCCTTATCTGGCTCCATGCAGTCTCTGTTGGGGAAGCTAATGCCGCTTTGGCACTCGCCCATGCTTTTGCAAAATATGATGACAAGCTGCATATGGTCATCACGACCAATACAGTCACAGCAGCAAAACTGGTGACAGATGCGGCATCTGAGGGGCCTATCAGTCATATTTACACACCGTTTGATGCGCCTCATTATGTGACGCGGTTCTTTGACCATCTGGCCCCAATTTTTGGCGTCATTTTGGAATCTGATTTTTGGCCATGCTTGATTATGGAAGCCCACAACAGACAGATCCCACTTTATCTTGCCTCAGCACAAATATCTGAGAAATCTTGTAAAAATTGGCAAAATATGAGTGGGTTTGCTGCCCAGATTTTTCCGCCATTTCGTCACGGCTTCATGACAGATGAAACACAGAAATCACGCTTCCAGTCTCTTGGTCTCTCCTCACTCTCGGTCACAGGCACCTTAAAATTACCAGCCACATCGCCACGCAAAACCAAGGCAGACAGCGCCATGATAAAATCGTTAGTGGCCGCAGCGCATGGCCGCCCGATTTTATTAGCCGCCTCAACGCATGACGGTGAAGAGCAGCTAGCGCTAGCGCTAGCGCAGCGTCTCGCCATCGCTGACATGCCTCATTTCCTTATCCTCGCACCACGCCATCCAGAACGTGGGGACGCCTTGTCATCACGCTACCCAGAGATGAAGCGCCTCAGCCAGGGCCAGCTACCAACAGGGGCAGATGATACCTTTATCATCGATCAGCTTGGCGTGATGAGCTGGCTCTATCAGCTATGTGATATCGCCTTGATAGGAGCTAGCTTCTCAGGAAAGGGCGGCCATAATCCTCTAGAAGGTGCAGCCAATGGCGCCCTCATGATTTGCGGACCATCACAATTCTCTAACCAATTTGAATTCGACCAGCTCTCTGAACTAGGATGCTGCATCACCATTTCAGACGTTCAGGAAATGGTCAGCACAATCATCGATTTATATGCTGATGAGGCGATGCGTGAGGCGCGCCGCAAAGCAGGCATTGCCTATGCTCGCAAGGCACAAAAGCGACCAGATACGGTGGCCCGCCAGATCCTAGACTGGCATGAGGGAGGGGTATGATGAAGGCCCCTCACTTTTGGCAAAAACGAGGCCTCATGGCCCTTAGCTTATGGCCTCTTACCCTGCTTTATCGTGGTCTGAGCGCTCTGCGAACACTTACCACACGCCCGTATCATGCCTCTCTACCTGTGATTTGCATCGGCAATATCACCTCTGGGGGGACAGGCAAAACACCTGTGACGCGTTATCTAGCAGAGGCCCTTACCCGCCAAGGCTATCATCCTGTTATCTTAATGCGCGGCTATGGCGGCACGCATCCAGGCCCTCTGTTATATGATGGCGCGCAACATGACGCCCGCCAAGTTGGGGATGAAGCCTGTTTATTGGGGCAAAGTTGTGATGTTGTGATTTCACGAGACCGAAAGGCAGGGGCGCAATTCATTGAAAAATTGGGCAGGCATGATGTGATTTTGATGGATGACGGCCTACAAAATCCGTCTCTTACCAAGACAATGAACCTTTTGATTTTTGATGGTGCTGTGGGCGTACAGAATGAGTATCACCTGCCAAGCGGTCCGTTACGCACATCGCTGAAAGTCGGCAAAGAGATGGCCGATTTCGCATTGATCAATGGCGATGATCTGACATCCTTAGTTCCGCGCCTTGCCCCTTTGCCAACCGCAGCCTTTACCCTTCAGCCAGATGACAGCCACATTAAAGCTCTACAAGATGTGCCTCTGATCGCTTTTGCTGGCATTGGGCGGCCACAACGGTTTTTTGATATGCTGCGCGATAAGGGACTTGTTATACAAGAGTCCCAAAGTTTTGCTGACCATCATCGCTATGAAGAGACAGAATTAGAACAGCTGACCGCAGAAGCGGCAGAGACAGGCGCCCGATGCCTTACCACAGAAAAAGATTGGGTTAGACTTCCCAAGGACTGGCAAAACAAAGTAGACTATCTCCCAGTCTCGTTGCAGCTGGACGCCGGTGATGAGGCACAGCTGCTGACCCTGATAACCAAGGCTATGGCAAAGCATGTCGCATTATAATCGCCCTCTTTTCTATCGGAAATTCATTGAATTTGTCATTTGGCCGATTGAAGCTGTATTTGCGGCTATTCTTGTAGGATTGATGCGGTGCCTGCCAATTAAACTCAGCTCAGATTTATTTGGCTGGCTGGCCTCAAAAATCGGACCAAAGACAAAATATCATAAACGCAGCCTGAGCCATATCAACTATGCCATGCCGCATCTCAGCCGTGCAGAACAAGAGGCAGAGATCCATAAGATGTGGAACCATTTAGGCCGTGTCGCAGGTGAATTTGTCCATTTGCATAAGATGGGAAATGAGCGCTATCTCACATTTCATGGGTTAGAACATTTAGAAGCAGCCACAGATGGGGGGCTTATCCTGAGTGGGCATATTGGCAATTGGGAACTCTCTGTGATGACTTCAAAAATGTTGGGGCATCATTATGGTCTGATCTATCGCCCCTTGAATAATCCGCTTGCGAATTGGGTGCTTGATATGCGGCATTTGCGCGGCAACCCTGATTGTTATGCCAAAGGGCAGGATGCGGCGCGCGGGATGCTCACCACCTTGCGTAAAAAGGGATTTATCTATCTCTTTGTTGACCAAAAATATCGCCAGGGTTTGATGACACCTTTTCTTGGCAAGCCAGCCATGACGCCTATCGGTCATATTAAACTAGCCATGAAACAAGATGTTCCATTGTTTTTCATGCGTGTGATACGCCGCGACGGCCCCCATTATGATGTGTATATTGAGCCGCCCTTCCGCTTGTATCAAAAAGGACCTATTACGGATGAGGCTGTCGCCGAGGCAGCCGAGATGATCAATGATAAATTAAGCAGCTGGATTACCGAGACACCGTCTCAATGGCTATGGCCACATCGCAGATGGGGCAAAGATATTTAACCTATCCGAACAAATCTGATTGCCCGCTAGGTGTCTTTGGACCCTTTTTAGGCTTGCTGTCTTTCGGCTTTGTCGGCGGCGCTACTGTGCCCCCGAGAATCTGAGCCTCTGTCTGCCCATCTGCCAGGCGCAGCGAGACTTGCGCCCCAGCTGGTAGCTCCTTGATGGACCGCAATGCCTTCCCCTCTTGATCACGGACAAGGGCAAAGCCACGCTCTAACACTTTGGTAAAGCTGTTTGCTTCGAGAAGGCGGCTTGCTGTCGCTAAGCGCGCGGTTTGTGCGTCAAGGCGGGCAAGTGCTGCCGATTGCAGGCGATTACTTGCGACATCAAAGCGCCCTGCCATCTTGGCCAATTGTTGCGCGGGTGGAATTAAACGTCCAGCCATCTGGCTTAATGCGGCTTCCTGACGAAGTAGCTTTGCCTCAGTTAGGCGCACGAGGCGGTTATGCGCATAATCAAGCGCTTGGCCTTGCGCATTTAATTTTTCAACAGGGTGAAGCAGACCTCGCTCAGCCGTTCGAAGCAAATTTGCCGCTTGCTCAAGCCGCCGCTCAATGGCGCTTGTTTGCCGCATCCCCCATTCGGTTATCTTAGCTTGTAGTTCCGCTTTCACAGGCGTTGCCATCTCGGCTGCGGCCGTTGGTGTTGGCGCGCGTCTATCAGCAACATAATCAAGCAAAGTGGTATCTGTCTCATGTCCAATAGAAGAGATAAGCGGGATCTCGGAGCGTGCCGACGCACGAACTACCTCTTCTTCGTTAAACGCCATCAAATCTTCTAGCGACCCGCCCCCACGTGCCACAATCAACAAATCGGGCCGTGCGAGGCCATTTTGCCCTGAAATAGCGTTAAACCCATCAATGGCTGCCGCCACCTGCGCGGCGGCGCCTTGGCCTTGTACGAGCACCGGCCAGACCATCACATGACAGCCAAATCGGTCACGCAAGCGGTGCAGAATATCTTGGATGACAGCGCCGGTTGGGCTCGTGACAATTCCCACAACTTTGGGAAAGGTCGGAAGGGACTGTTTGCGCTCAGCGGCAAATAGCCCCTCTTTTTCTAGCATGCGGCGGCGATCTTCTAATAATTTTAAGAGCGCCCCTTCCCCTGCAATTTCAAGGGACCTGACATTAAGCTGATATTTAGATTGCCCAGAAAAGCTTGTCACTTTACCCGTGGCAATGACTTCAAGCCCCTCTTCAGGACGGACATCGAGCGAGGCCGCCACCCCTTTCCAAATCACAGCCCCTAAATTATGGGTATCATCTTTTAAGGTGAAATAAACATGGCCTGAGCCTGGAAAAGAGGGGCGAGAGATTTCACCGCGCACACGCACATAATCAAAAGCGCCCTCTAAGGTGCGCTTAATCGCCCCTGACAACTCTCCCACTGTGATAAAGGGTGCATTGTGATTTTCAGTTTGATCCGTCACCTGACACATCCTTCAAAATTTGCCTTTTGGCGCTATGGCTTGTCTTTTCGCCCTTATCAGAGTAGATAGTCCTCACATGTTATAGAGCTAGCATGTATTATTCAAAAATAAATTAAGGAAATTTCAGGCGTGAAAATTCTGGTCATCGGTGGTGGCGGACGCGAACATGCGTTAAGTCTTGCCATTTCTCAATCTCCGCTTTGTTCTGATTTACATATGGCGCCGGGTAATCCGGGCATGGCCCCACTTGGCACTTGCCATAAGGCTAATATCGAAGATACAGATGCACTTTTTTCCTTGGCTACGACCCTCGCACCAGATTTAGTTGTTATTGGTCCAGAGGCACCTCTTGTTGCCGGTCTAGCTGATAGATTGGCCGAAGCAGAAATTCCGGCTTTTGGCCCATCCGCTGCTGCGGCAATGCTGGAAGGGTCAAAAGATTTTGCGCGTCAAATTTGCGCTAGCAAAAATGTCCCCCAACCTCATTTCCAAGCCTTCACCAATGCAGAAGACGCGCTAGCGCATGCCAAAGACCTTGATGGCTATTGCGTGATTAAGGCTGATGGTCTGGCAGCCGGCAAAGGCGTTGTCGTATGTGATGATATGGATGAAGCTGGCCCTGCCATTATTAAAATGCTGGGCGGGCAATTCGGTTCTGCCTCTGCCTCAATTCTCATTGAAGAACGGATTGAAGGCCCTGAAATTTCTGCTTTTGCTTTAATCGATGGTACAAATGCGATTTGGCTAGCTTCTGCGCAAGATCATAAACGTGCCTATGATGACGATAAAGGCCCGAATACGGGCGGCATGGGCGCTGTGTCACCATCGCCTCTGATGACAGAAGCGCTCCGCAGCCAGATTATGGATGAGGTTATCACTCCTGTTGCGGAAGCTATGGCTGAGGCAGGCACCCCCTATCATGGCGTGCTTTATGCAGGCTTAATGCTGACAAAAGAGGGGCCTAAGGTAATTGAATTTAATTGCCGTTTTGGCGATCCCGAAGCAGAAGTGATTCTGCCACGCATGGAAACAGACCTGCTAGCGATGATTTGCGATTTAAAAGAGGGCAAATTACAACGCGCCTCCCTTTGTGAAGACGCGGCTGTTACCGTTATCATGGCCAGTAATGGCTATCCTGGCGCCTATGAAAAAGGCAGTGTAATCGCTGGCTTAGATGAGGCAGCCAGCCCGCAAAATGTCACCATTTATCATGCCGGCACGGCCCATGATGCCGGCGGTCGCCTTGTCGCCTCTGGCGGACGTGTCCTTGCTGTTACAGCGCTTGGCGCAGATATTGCACAAGCCAGAAGCGCGGCTTATGAGGCAGTTGCCCAGGTCAAATGGGATGATGGGTTTTATCGCCGTGACATCGCAAAATCTGCCGCTGAGTCATTATAATTAACGACGCGCTGCGAAAAAAGACTGGAGCAATTGACGAGACTCTGCCTCAGAGAACCCGCCATAAATCTCTGGCTTATGGTGAATTGTGGCCTGATTAAACAGATGAGGGCCATGCTCAATAGCGCCGCCTTTGGGGTCAGATGCCCCAAAATAAAGGCGTGCTAACCGACTATGCGCAATGGCACCGGCACACATCGCGCATGGCTCCAGCGTGACCCATAGAGTACAATCAGCCAAAGATTTAGATGCCAGATGGCTTTGAGCCTGCTTGATCGCCAAAAGCTCCGCATGAGCAGTGGCATCTTGATTGGTTTCAGTGAGGTTATGGGCTTTTGCGATGATCTGACCAGTTGGCAAATGGATAATAACAGCCCCCACCGGCACCTCACCTTTCGCAAAGGCGAGCTCCGCCTGTGCCAAGGCATCTGTCATGGGAGACGCCGTATTTTGCTTGCTATGGTTACACATCTTTGCCTCTAAACCGCTCTTTGATTGCCAAACCACTGTCAAACAGCCTATATACATCCCATTATGACAGATACACCAGCACAACAACAAACAAAACCCGCAGCCGAGAGCGAGCGTATCGCGAAACGCATCGCTCGTGCGGGTATTTGTTCTCGCCGCGATGCGGAGCGTCTCATTGAAGACGGACAGGTCAGTGTGAATGGCGAGGTCATCACCTCACCAGCCTTAAATGTGACCGCTAGCGATAAAATCATGGTCAAAGGTATGCGCCTTTCTGCCCCTGAAGCGCCGCGCTTATGGCGTTATCATAAACCGCGTGGCCTTGTTGTGACTGCGCGAGATGATAAAGGGCGGGAGACCATTTTTGACCAGTTGCCACCGCATCTGCCGCGCACTATCACAGTAGGGCGGCTGGATTTAGACTCAGAAGGCTTGCTGTTGCTCACCAATGATGGTGCGCTTGCCCGTCATTTGGAATTGCCCGCAACCGGATGGTCCAGAAAATATAAGGTCCGTGTCCAAGGCCGCGTTGATGAGGACAAGCTAGCTGGGCTTGAAAAGGGGATTACCATCGACGGTGTTCGCTATGGCGCCATTGAAGCGCGCCTTGAAACACAGATGAATAGCAATGCCTGGCTTGTGATTTCTATCCGCGAGGGTAAAAACCGTGAGGTGCGCCGCGTCATGGAGCATTTAGGCCACCCTGTAAGCCGCCTCATTCGGCTGTCTTATGGCCCGTTCCAGCTTGGCAGATTGGAAAAGGGACAGGTGGAAGAAGTACGCCCATCTATCTTACGCGAACAGCTTGGCCAATCTGATTCAAAATCTGCCCAAGCAGGGGCGCAAGGTCAGACCAAATCACGGCCTAAGGCGAAGCGTGCGCAAAGCCCATCCGCCGCAAAAGGCCCGACGCTGCGCCTCAGCAAGTCACGCAATGCGACCAAAGGAGCACGTCATGCAGATCATAGCCGGAAGCAAAAGAGGCACTAAGCTTGCGATGGTGGCTGACTTGTCTGTTCGGCCAACCGCGCATCGCACAAGAGAAAGCCTATTTAATATCCTGCAAGGTGGGCGCGTTTCTGCTGACCTACAAGACGCGGTAGTCCTTGATTTATTTGCGGGGTCTGGCGCCTTGGCCTGTGAAGCATTATCGCGTGGCGCGGCCCAAGCCTTTATCGTTGAAAAACATCATGACGCTATTGCCATCATCCGCCAAAATGTAAGGCGTCTCGGATTTGAGGATAGGGTAAAATTAAGCCAGAGCGATTGCCTCAAAACAAGCCACTGGCCCCATCAAGCAGCCAGTATCGTCTTTTGTGACCCGCCCTATGATAAAGGTCTTGCGCTCCCAGCAATTGAAAATTTTGCACGGCTTGGGGCGATTGCTGAGGGTGCCTTGATAGTGATTGAAACGCGTAAATCAGAACAGCTTGCTTTGCCGGATCATATAATACAACTTGATCAGCGTCGCTATGGGATGGCCCTGCTTACCTTCTGCCGCTATCAGCCCTAACGCCGCCCAAACAGCTTTTCAACATCTGCCAATGATAAGGTAACATAGGTCGGCCGGCCATGATTACATTGCCCAGACCGCGGTGTCACTTCCATGTCACGCAATAGCTGATTCATCTCTTGCGGATTCAGTACACGACCTGCTCGCACCGAGCCATGACAAGACATGGTTGCAATCACATGTTCAATTTTCTGATCAAAACTCATCATTGAGCCCATTTGGGCCATTTCTTCAGCGACATCTGATATTAAAATCTTGGCATCAACTTCCCCCAAGATGGCTGGGGTTTGCCTTACAATCACAGCGCCCTCGCCAAATCCTTCCACAACAAGACCTGCGGCAGCTAGCAGTTCAATATGGGCAAGCAAGGCAGATATCTGATCATCTGGTAGCTCAATAATCTCTGGCAGGAGCAGGATTTGTGACGGCAGTTCGCCGTCAGCCATCGCCTCTTTCATTTTCTCCATCACCAAACGTTCATGTGCCGCATGCTGATCAACAATCACAATTCCGGTCTCTGTTTCAGACACAATATAAGTTTTATGCAATTGGGCACGAGCAGCGCCTAAAGGAAATTGAGATAAGGTGCTTTGCTCTTCCGGCGGCGCAGCAACTGGTGCTTGTGGCGGCGCTTCTGATAGCATGTAGCCTGTTGGCGTGGGCGCTGCTGGTAGGTTTGATGGGCTTGGCCCCCCATAGGGTGCTTGCCACTGCAAGGGATGGGATGCCCCGCCCCCACTTGCAGACGGATAGGATGAGGCTGGCTGATATGGTTGTTGGCCTGTCTCAAAATGCCGGAGGCTGGCCGTTCCTATCTCAGCCGTTGCTTGCATTGATGCATCACGCAAGCGCCCCATGACAGAGCCTACAAGAAGCGAGCGCACCGCTGCACTATCTTGGAAACGCACCTCGGCCTTAGCAGGATGTACATTCACATCAACCAAGGCAGGCGGCACTGTTAAGGACAAGACAGCCATAGGATGACGGCCACGTGGGAGGGTATCACCATAAGCCGCGCGCAAGGCCCCAATTAAAAATTTATCCCGGACCGGGCGGTCATTCACAAAAAAATAGATATGCGCCGCGGTTGGCCGGTTCATCGTTGGCAAGCCAAGTAATCCTGTTAGGCCGATATCTTCTCGTTGGGCCGATAGTGGCAAGGCTTCTTGCGCAAAGGCTCGCCCTAAAATATCGCCCAACCGCGCGGCATAACCTGCCTCATCGGGTAACCGTGGATTATAGCGAAATAAGGTGCGCGTATCATCTGTCATCTCAAAGCCAATGGTCGGCCATGCCATGGCCAGACGTTTGACCACATCCACACAAGCGCCTGTTTCTGTGCGGATGGTCTTCATGAATTTTAAGCGCGCTGGCACATTCTGGAATAAATTGCGAACGGTGATTTGCGTCCCATGGGGCATTTGATGCGGCACAATATCGCCCAATGCACCATGCGTGACAGGCAACAGCCAGCCATGCGCTGCCTCTGCTTGCCGAGACGCAATCTGCAACTCTGATACTGACCCAATGGAGGGTAGGGCCTCGCCGCGGAACCCAAACGATGCTATCGCAAATAGGTCGGCTTCTGGCAGTTTTGAGGTCGCATGGCGTTGAATGGCGAGCGCGAGATCCTCAGGGCTCATACCATGACCATCATCTGAGATAATCAGACAGCCTAGCCCGCCCTCTTCAATGTGAATTTTGATGAAATGCGCTTTGGCATCAATCGCATTTTCCACAAGCTCTTTGAGCGCAGCCGCCGGCCTTTCAATCACCTCACCGGCTGCGATTTGATCAACTAGCTGAGAGGGAAGAAGGCGAATATGTGCCATGGTTTTTGCTCAAAGATGTCGTGTGAGGCTATTCAACGGTAACCGCTTCGCCCAGCACTTCATCGATTGCCGGTGTTCCACCATCTGTTGGCAGGCGTCCTTGCAAACGATTAGCGCGTAATCTTTGATCCTCTGCCATCTGGTCAAGAATAGGACCCACATTCGGCAAACCACCAAAGACGATATCAATCGGCAAGCGGCGTTCAAAGCGAATGCCAGCTGTCTCTGCATCAACAGCGGCGCGAATATCATCTGGCACAGAGGCAAAATTAAAGAGCTCATCATAGCCTTGGATATTCGCTGTGCGTGTTTCTAACAATGTTGAGGCTTGGCCTTGCGCCGAGATAGATTGCGCGCTTACAACCACTTCTTCTTTGACGCTATCAGCAGTGGGGCGGTCGCCAAATCCAGGTGGTAGCGACAAAGGCGGACGAACCACGACTTCAAATTCATCTGGTACAGATTTTTCAGTCCCAATGGCCTGTTTGAAATCAGAACAACCTGCCAATGCACATAACGCGCCAAGCATTATTGTTGTTGTCATCCACTGTTTTGTCATTCCCGCTATCCCTTTAATCTGATGCGTGAGAGAAGCTGTGCCTTAGCACAGTTATAATCCATAAAAGCACACCTAGGAAGATGGCTGAATCTGCTACATTAAACGCTGGATAATGCCAACTGCCAAGATGAAAATCGACAAAATCAATGACTTTGCCATAAATAATCCGGTCAATCACATTCCCGATGGCACCACCTGATATCAGCGCTGCTGCGATTTGTTGGCCTTTGGTGAGAGCCGCAAGCTGCACATAGAGCCAAAATACAACAAATAATGCTAGGGCTGAAATGCCATATCGCACGAGCTGAGGATAGTCTGAAAACAACCCAAAGCTAATACCCTTATTCCAGACAGGCGCCCAATTTAATATTGGCAACACTTCAATCACGCGCGGTGGCGAGAAAATAAGCGCCAACATCACTTGTTTTGTGATGATATCACACACCAAAATCGCCACTACTACAGCCAAGAACCGCTTGGTTTGCTGCCATGAGGGCTTGACCCATTTTGATGCCTGTGGCTCTGTTGTCACTGACGTCCTCTTATGTTCGATTAAGACGCCGCAGAAACCACATCATCGCAACGCCCACAAATCGGGGCCTGTTCTGTGACTTCTTCCAACACCTTCCAGCATCTTGCACATTTGCCGCCATCTGCTGCTGTGATGATAACACCAGCGCCTGCGACATCTTCCAGCGTAAAGGCACCGGCTGGTACCTCACCTGATTCTAGCGTGGCAGAGGAGGTGATTAACAGGCTGGCAAGATCCTGACCATCAAATAAGGCCGCCTGCTCCTCTGTTACCGTAAGAGCCGCAATGGCCTGTAATGAGCCACCTACAAGCCCATCATTACGCGCTTGTTCAATGGCAGATGTCACAACAGTTCTGATTTTGCGGATCTGTGCCCACTTATCAGACAAGGCTTGATTATGCCAATCAGCACCAACTGGCGCATAGGTGCGCATATGGATAGATGTGCCTTCATTGCCAGGATAGGCTTGCCATGCTTCTTCTGCGGTAAAGCATAAGATAGGTGCAATCCAAGCAACTAGGGATTCGAACGTTTTTGCCATCGCTGTACGTGTGGCACGGCGCGCCAGACCTGATTGGTCATCGCAATATAATCTGTCTTTGCGAATATCAAAATAAAAGGCTGACAAATCGCTGTTACAGAAATCATGCAGAGCCGTGAACACACCATGGAAGTCATAGGCAGCTGATTTAGTGCGCACAACCTCGTCAATTTCTGCCAGACGGCTTAACACCCATTTCTCTAATTCTGGCATCTCATCAAGGCTCACAGCCTCAGCTTGCGTAAAGCCATCTAAGGCGCCAAGCAGATAACGCATCGTGTTACGGATCCGGCGATAATGGTCTGTTTGACGCTTGATGATCTCATGGCCAATCCGCAAATCATCATAATAATCTGATGACACAACCCAAAGGCGCAAAATATCAGCGCCATTTTGTTCAATGATCTTTTGCGGTACGATTACATTCCCCAAAGATTTCGACATTTTCCGCCCTTGCTCATCAAGGACAAAGCCATGCGTTAACACACCCTTATAAGGCGCGCGTCCTCTGGTACCACAAGATTCTAGCAATGATGAATGGAACCATCCGCGATGCTGGTCTGACCCTTCAAGATACAGATCAGCTGGGCTATGCAAATCATTACGCGCTTCCAATACAAAGGCGTGGGTAGAACCTGAATCAAACCATACATCAGCGATATCTTTGACTTGCTCATAATCTGCGGCATCATAGGTTTCACCGAGGAAATCCTGCGGATCCCAGTTAAACCAGATATCACAACCATGCTCATGGAAGGCATCAACGATGCGGTCGACCACCACTTGGTCACGCAAAGGTTCTCCTGATTGCTTATGCACAAATACCGGGATTGGCACACCCCAAGCGCGCTGACGTGACAGGCACCAATCAGGGCGATTTTCAATCATCGATGATAATCTTGTTTTACCAGCTGGCGGATAGAAAGCTGTTTTTTCAATCTCGTCCAATGCGATTTTACGCAAGTCATTTTCCTGCATAGAAATGAACCATTGCGCCGTATTACGATAGATAACCGGTGCTTTTGACCGCCAAGAATGCGGGTAAGAATGGACAAGCTGGCCTATGGCAATCAGGCCATTCTTCTCTGCCATATCTTCGGCGATCTTGGCATTATCGCGCAAGACATGCATGCCCGCATAAAGTGGTAGATGGGCGGCAAGCGTACCATCTTCATTCACGGTATCAGGCACAGGCACACCATGCTGAATATGCGCCAATTCATAATCTTCTGGGCCATGGCCAGGGGCGATATGGACAAAGCCAGTCCCCTGATCAGTGGTCACATAATCACCGGCAAAGGCTGGTACCTCATGGTCATAGCCATGGGCCGCAAGCGGATGAGCGGCAACTAGCCCCGCAATGTCACGACCCGCAAATCGCGCCTCTTCTGCGGTAGCTGTTATTTTTGCTGCGCTGCAAACATCGGCTAGCAAGTCAGCGGCGACAACCAAACGTTCTCCGACCTTGGCCAAAGCGCCCTCTTCCACGGCCTCAACCTTAACACAGACATAGTCAATATCATCACCATAGGCCAAGGCGCGGTTCCCTGGCATAGTCCATGGTGTTGTGGTCCAGATGACGATATGCGCGCCAATGATAGCGTCTAACGGTGCTGACTTGACCTCAAACTTGGCATAAATCGTCACAGATTTATGATCGTGATATTCAACCTCAGCCTCAGCCAAAGCGGTCTTTTCCACCGGTGACCACATCACTGGTTTTGCCCCGCGATATAGCCCCCCATTCATGAGGAATTTGCCAATCTCTTTGGCAATCAGCGCTTCTGATTCATAGCGCATTGTCTTATAGGGTTCGCTAAAATCACCGAGCACACCCAAACGCTGGAACTCACCGGCCTGCACATCAAGCCAATGAGCCGCAAAATTACGGCATTCTTCGCGGAACTCGGTGATATCAACCTCGTCCTTATCTTTGCCTTTTTTGCGATATTGCTCTTCGATTTTCCATTCAATAGGCAAGCCGTGACAATCCCAACCTGGTACGTAATTCGCATTTTTACCAAGCATAGATTGCGAGCGATTAATCACATCTTTTAGAATTTTATTTAGCGCGTGGCCGATATGAAGCTGACCATTGGCATAGGGCGGGCCATCATGAAGCACAAATTTCTCAGCATCAGCTCTGGCTGCGCGCAAGCTGTTATAGAGATCAATCTCTTCCCAATATTTGAGAATTTCAGGCTCTTTTTTGGGCAAGCCTCCGCGCATGGGGAAGCTTGTTTGTGGCAAAAATACTGTCTGCTTATAATCAGGGGTGGATTTGTCACTCATGAGAACACCTATTGTCAGCCTGTTACCTGCTGTTTATTTGTCATGCTTTTGCGCAAGCATGGTTTTTGCGGTTTGGCAATCTTGGGCGATTTGCGCTTTCAGCTCGTCAAGACCACTAAATTTCTGTTCGGCACGCACATAGCCTTGTAACGCGATTTCAAGCCGTTTTCCATAAATATCAGCGGCGAAATCAAAGAGATGCGCCTCTGCTAAAACACCTCTATCATTAACAGTCGGACGCTGGCCAATATTCGCTACCCCGGTCAGCACTTCATCATGCCCCTCTATCGTTGCTGTAATCGCATAGACGCCAAAAGCGGGATGCAGCTGATCTGCCAGTACCAGATTGGCTGTCGGAAACCCAATTGTGCGTCCTCGTTGATCGCCTTGGGACACAATCCCTGCAATCATATGAGGCCGTCCCAGCATCGTGGTAGCGAGGTCAACCTGTCCCGCTTGCAAAGCGGCGCGGATGCGTGTGGATGAGATAGTCATGTGATGGTCATCATGATGCAAGCTAACGGGTGTGACTTGCATCTCAAAATCCTGACCTGCCTCAGCAAGGCTTTGCACATCACCAGCCCTGGCTTTGCCAAAGGCGAAATCAGCCCCTGCAAAAAGATGCGCGATATGTAACGGCCGTAACACTTCTTGGATAAATTCATCGGGGCTGGCCGTGCGCAACGCATCATCAAACTGAATATGAATGATAATGTTCGCACCAGCGCGCGCTAACGCCTGTTCTTTTTGCTGTGCATCCATCAACAGGAAGGGCGGGTCTTGTGGCCGGAAAAAACTACGAGGATGCGGCGAAAAGGTCAAAACAGCTAGCGGATAGCCCAGATCATCTGCCAGCATTTTGGCTTGCGACAGCAAATACTGGTGACCACAATGGACACCATCAAAATTCCCGATCACAGCGATGATCTTCTCTCCCTGGCGAAGCGGCATGCCGCGGTGCCAGTGAATAATCTCAACAGCCGAATTTTGTATTGGTCTAGTGCTCTGCATCATGGGCGGGACTATAGCCTGACTTCGACGTGATTTTCTAGCTTTTTTGGCTGTTTTACCACCCTTTTTTGTATGCAAAGCGCGTTCTTTGTCGAAACTATTGATGACAATCTTAATTGCTATATGATGAAGGACCAAGATAGCGGAGACGCAGAATAAAGATAAAGGGCACATATCATGTCAGCCATGGATATTTCAGACCTCATCACAGGCGGATTTATATCTCCTGACATCATCACAGCTGGTCTGTCAGGATTAGTCTCCTTTACCAGCGGTGTGTTAACGTTAGCCATTGGTCTATTCATCGCCGGCCGCGTCAGTCGCCTTATCCGTCAAAGCTTGGAGAAAATTGACCGGATTGATCGCACTCTTGTACCTGTTGTGGCATCCATCGCACGCTATGCGCTGATCCTGCTGACCCTTGTGGTGATGCTTGGGCAATTTGGTGTCCAAACCACCTCTATCATTGCGGTTCTCGGTGCTGCTGGTCTTGCGATTGGCCTCGCCCTGCAAGGCACCTTATCCAATGTTGCAGCCGGAGTTATGTTGTTGATATTACGCCCCTTTGAGACAGGTCATTGGATTGAAACCAACGGCATTTCTGGAACTGTCAAAGAGATCGGTCTATTCACAACTCACATTGATACCTTTGACAATATCTATATCTCAGTGCCAAATTCGACTATTTGGTCTGCCACCATTATCAATTATGCGAAACATCAAAAGCGGCGCCTCGATATAGAAATCGGCATCGGCTATGACAGCGATTTTGATGTGGTTGAAAAAGCCCTGATGAGCCTGACAGATGACCCGCGCATTCATCAAGACCCGGCGCCAGTCTTTCATGTGGTTTCCTATGGCGATAGCGCGATCAATGTGCGGCTACGGCTCTATGTGGATTATGCGGATATGTTCCAGCTCAACTGGGACCTTAATCGTCGCTTAAAACCAGCGTTAGATGCCCATAATCTTGAAATCCCCTTCCCGCAGCGCGTGGTACAAGTTGCTAATAATGACACGCTTGACTAGCTGTTCTCGCAAGGGCCCATTATGATGAGTGATGATACCCATACCGGCATGGATAGAGAGGTGCTTGCCCGCGGCGATGTGATGGCACGTGCCCGACAACGCGATGGACAAGCCGCAACCGTTCTGAGCGATGAGGCATTATTAGCCTCTCGTCGCGCTGTTATCCCTGATACATTTGAAGGGCCCCTATGGGTATTTGGCTATGGGTCACTGATTTGGAACCCCGTGATTGCCTTCGACCAGCGGATTGATGCGCTTGTGCAAGGGTATCATCGCCGCTTTTGCATGTGGACAACAATTGGACGCGGCTCGCCTGATTGTCCTGGCCTTGTCTTAGGTCTTGACCAGGGCGGTGCAACCAAAGGACAATTATTTCGTATCCCCTCTGACAAGATGATATCTGAGATTGACGTCCTATGGCGACGTGAGATGATGGCAGATAGTTATCGGCCGGTATGGGTGAAAGCGCAAACAGCACAAGGCCCAATCACAGCTTTGAGCTTTGCCATTCGGCGCAACCGTCCCACCTATGCCCCGCGGCTATCCGTTGAAGAGACCGCGCGTATCATTCACAAAGCTGTAGGATTTGTTGGCCCCTGCCGCGATTATTTAGAAGGCACCTATGGCGGCTTGCAAAAGGCTGGTATCACTGACCGCCAAATGGCACAGCTCCTTGCCTGGATGAACCGACTAGATAAAGAACAAGGCGCTTAGCCTGCTGGCCAGGCCCCACCTAACGCTTGTGTTAACTCACGCGCCACCCGTGCCACAGACCGCCCGATATTATCCATATTATTTTGCGCGACGCGAACCGTTGGCCCAGAGATAGATAGCGCCCCAATAACATTCGACTGGCTGTCAAATAACGGTGATGCCACACAGCGCAACCCCACCGCATGCTCTTCATCATCAAAGGCGTAATATTGTTGCTGGACCTTGTTGATATCTGCCCACAAGGTCGTGTCCGTGATATGGCTATTGCCTGTCATCTGCTGAATGCCGGATTGAGCAATAATTTTCTCAGCTTCTGGGCGCACCATGAAAGCAAGGCAGGCTTTCCCAACGGCAGAACAACTCCACGGCGCCTTGGCCCCTGGTCGCGCCAGTGCCCGCATCATTTGTGATGATTCGACTTGCGCCAGATAGACAAGCTCTTGGTCTTCAATCAAGGCAAGATTTGTCGTCTCGCCTGTATCTTGCATTAAAATCCGCATGTAGGGACGTGCCATGAAACACACATCGCGTGCGCGGAGATAGCTAGACCCTACATTAAAGGCCTGAACACCAATTAACCAGCGGCTATCTTCAAAGCGCACAAAGCGTTCCAATTGCAAAGTGGTTAAGAGGCGGTGTGCTGTTGATGGTGCCAGTTCCACAGCTCTTGCGAGCTCTGATAGCGACATGCCATTCGGCTCTTCGGCCAAGCGCGATAAAAGGCGCAAGGCACGTGAGACGGATTGGGTATGCCCACTACGTTTTTCAAGGATTTCATCAGGCATATAGCACGACCTTATTACATAACGTCGCCAGCCCCCACCGACATAATGCGCCAATCACCGTGACAAAACAAGTTAATAGTAAGATAGCGACCAAATGACGCGATGTTCTGCTTGCCAACAGAGAAAACCATGACTATATTGCCGAGCATCCACAGGATATGCGGCTGTGGCGGAACTGGTAGACGCGACGGATTCAAAATCCGTTTCTGGTGACAGAGTGGGGGTTCGATTCCCTTCAGCCGCACCATCTCTTCAAAAAAATGATAGGCGAAGACGCAACTAAGAGCTAGGCAGAAAAGCCCGTAATGGCTGAGGCTACTCGCTCTTATCCTGCAGCAATTCTGAATCCCAATAGAGATAATCACGCCAGCTATGATGGAGGTAGTTCGGTGGAAAATGACGACCATTTTCCTGTAATTGCCAGACTGACGGCTCTCTTGGTTCTTGCAAAGGATGCATCCCGCAATCAGCAGCAAGCTTACTTCCTTTCCGCAAATTACATTTCCCACAGGCCGCCACGACATTAAACCAATTGGTCCGGCCACCCCGACAACGCGGGATCACATGGTCAAAAGTGAGATCAGAGGCTGGGAGGCGCACACCACAATATTGGCATGAGAATTTATCCCGCAAAAACACATTAAATCTAGTGAAAGCCGGATTACGGCTCTGCGGCACATAATCTTTGAGCGCAATCACAGAGGGAAGTTTGAAGGTCAGAGAGGGGCTGTGAATTTCCTCATCATATTCTGAGATAATGCTCACCCGTTCAAGGAAGACAGCCTTCACACTATCCTGCCAAGACCACAAGGACAGGGGATAATAACTCAACGGCCGAAAATCGGCATTTAACACCAAAGCAGGTGGTAGCATGCCAGCATTCATCTATCTCACAGCTCCTATTACCAATGAACCTACTGGCATAAGTGAAACATGGGAATAAAAGCTTGGCAATGCCAAATCTCAACATGTAGAAAGATTTCACATAACCATCACAATATGTAGTGTTTTAGACATTTGGCATAGCGGTGAAAGCTGCGATAATATGAGAGATGGTCTCTGCATCAATGGCATGCCCCATCTCTGGCCTTGTATGGCTTGTGACCTGATAACCAGCTGTCGAGAGCCTGTCTTCCGCCCGGCTCATCGCTTGAAAGGGTACAACCTCATCGCGCGCCCCATGAATAAGCGTGATTGGGGCACTATGAGATGTGGCCTCCTGCACAGCATCTGGCACAACCAATGCCCCAGCAATGGAGATATATCCTGCCATCGGCAGGCGCCCTTGTGAGGCGAGATGCAATGTCATCATGCCACCTTGTGAGAAGCCGCCTAGCATTATGCGTGTTTGAGGGAGTGAGATAGCCTCTGAAAACGCCATGACAGCCTCGCTAATGACAGCTGCTGCCTTGTCCATATCCGCCTCTGAGGCGGCAGGGTTAGCAAAAAACCGCTCTGATAATTCAAACCATTGACGCCCCATCGGATTAGCAGAACAGATGTCTGGCGCGTGCGGGGTATAGAGCGCTAGCTGAGGCAGCGAGGCCTGAAGATAAGGGGCAAGACTTGCCAAATCATGTCCATCAGCGCCCCATCCATGAAGCAGGATAAGCGCGCTATTCGCTGGTCCCTGCGGGGCATCACAAAAAGGGCCTTGAAGGCTAGCACATTGTAGGTCAGTCATCATTATCCTCGTTGCTTGACGGTGTTCACTCTTTGCATTCTTATGACGCATGTCTGCTTTGGCATAGCACTGGCTTATGAAAATGTATAGCATGGCGCCATGACAGATTATCGCACCAGATTCGCGCCAAGCCCGACAGGCGAACTCCATCTAGGTCATGCCTATTCGGCGTGGGTTGCTTGGCAAGCGGCGTCCTGTGACCCTAGCCGCTTCTTGCTGCGCATTGATGACCTTGATTTCACAAGATGCCAAGACCAGTTTCGCCACTCTCAGATCGATGATTTACACTGGTTAGGCCTTAGCTGGGACGCTGCGCCCTTGCACCAATCAGCGCGTATGGACAGATACCAGCAAGCCTTGCGTTTTTTACAGGATGAGGGTCTGATCTATCCGTGTTATCTGACACGACGTGAGGTGGATGCCATTTTATCTGCGCCACAAGAGACCTCATTAAAAGGCGCCCTATCAGACACAGAACAAAGTGACAGAGCAGGTTCCGGAACAAAGGCCGCTTGGCGCCTAGACATGGCTCAGATTAAGCATCGCTCCTTTCCAACGAGCTGGCAGGATCTGACCTATGGAGAGCAACGATTATCACTTGATGCGATTGGAGATGTGGTGATTGCTCGCCGCGATATTGGCGCCTCCTATCATTTAAGTGTTGTGTTAGATGATTATGATAGCCAGATCACATTGGTGACGAGAGGCGCTGATTTGATAGCTGAGACGCCTGTGCAAATTCTCTTACATCATCTCCTAAATTTGCCAGTCCCGCATTATGCGCATCACGCCCTCGTCAGAGATGAGGCCGGCAAACGTCTGGCAAAACGCGACGATGCGCGCGCCCTAAAAACCTACCGCAACCAAGGACAATCACCCGAATATGTGGTAAATTTGTCACAATCCCTCATAAAATAGATTATTTATATCATTTTTTTCTTTTTTCACTTGATTAATTACTAATTTTCCTGTAATGGGGGCGCAACAATTTTATATTGTTTCCTCCCTAACTCGGCCGTATGACAATACGGCCTTTTTTTTTGCACTTTTTATAGGACTAGAAGACAGGGTTAGCGGGGCAATAAATCAGATAAAGCCGCATTATCAATCAAGCGGGTTGTCCCAAGAGTTGCCGCCACCAGAAGCCTTGTGTCTGGCGCAACAATATCCACTTCAGCCAGCCTCTCTGGATCGCGAAGCGCAATATAATCAATAGACGCAAATCCCGCATCTGTCAGAGAGGACGCCATCGTGTTACAGACTGCGCCCACATCCTCACCTGATAAAAGGGCGTGGGCCGCTTGCCTCATCTCTTGATATAATTGCGGGGCGATGGCGCGCTCACCCTCCGATAAATAGGCATTGCGGGATGACAAAGCTAACCCATCTGACGCGCGCGCGGTTGGCACTGCCTCAATGCGGATAGGAATATCTAAATCACGGACCATTTGCCGGATCACACAAAGCTGCTGGTAGTCTTTTTCGCCGAAATATGCCTCATCAGCCGGCACGTGATGAAATAATTTTAATACTATTGTGGCCACCCCTGTGAAGAAATGAGGTCGTGCCTCTCCTTCTAGCATCTCAGCCGCCCCTGCGGGGGCAACCATCGTGGCATGAGTGTCGTGATACATCACTTGCGGCGCATAAATCGCATCAACCAGCCCTAATTCCTTACAAGCAGCGAGATCGGCTTCTAGCTGGCGAGGATAGCTATCTAAATCCTCATGCGCGGCAAATTGCGTGGGATTCACGTAGATAGTGAGGATAATACGGTCAGCTGTCTTCGCGGCTTCCCTTACAAGCGATAAGTGCCCGTCATGCAACCCGCCCATGGTTGGCACCACGGCTACAAGCAAACCAGAGGCGCGATAAGATGCCACAAGCGCTTGGATCTGTTCTTTGTCTCGGATGATCTCGGTCATCACTGCGCCCCTTACCGTTTCAGGAAGCATTCCGCATCAGAGGGAAATGCCCCTGCAACCACATCATCCCGATAAGCAGCGGCCGCCTCTTTCACCGAATGAGAGAGATGACTATATTGTCGCACAAATTTTGGCGTGAATTTATCATACATACCAAGCAAATCATCTGTGACAAGAATTTGTCCATGGCATGCCGGTGACGCGCCAATACCGATGACTGGCACCTGTGCCATTTCTGCAAGCCGACGCGCAACAGGCTCGACGACACATTCGATGACAATGGCAAAACAACCCGCAGCCTCCAAAGCCTTCAAATCTGCGACTAACTGCTCTTCCTCAACCGAATCCCGGCCTGTTACACGATACTCATCTGGGCTGTTAACTGATTGCGGCAACAAGCCAATATGACCCATCACCGGGATGCCTGATTGCACAATGGCACGCACCTGCGCGGCCATGGCTTCACCGCCTTCGCATTTCACAGCGTCGGCACCTGTACCACTCATGATTTGATGGGCGTTATCAACCGCGCGGTTTGCCGATTCTTCATAAGTACCAGCAGGCATATCAACGACAATAACAGGGTCTGAAGCGGCTCTGGCCACCGCCTCACCATGACGGATCATCATCTCCAAGGTTGCAGTATTGGTTGTCTCTTCACCATAGACAACCATGGCAACGGAATCACCAACCAGCAATAAGTCACAGACATCTTGAAGATGCGCGGCCATAGAGGCTGTATAGGCTGTTAGGCAGACAAGTTTGCGATGTGATGCGCGTGATTGAAATTCTGCAATTTTATCCAAGAAACCGTCTCTTCAGGCTAACAGGTTAGGATGTTTTCTTTTTGCGTACAAACAACTCAAGGCGATGATCAACCAGCTCATATCCCATGCGATTAGCGATCTCTTCCTTCATGCGCTCAAGAGGCTCATCATAGAATTCGATCACTTCCCCTGTTTCGATATCAACAAGATGTTCGTGATGTTCGCCAGATTCTTCATAGCGGGCGCGGCCATCACCAAATTCAAGCCGTTCAATCACACCTGCTTCCTCTAGGAGCTTGACCGTGCGATAGACGGTTGCAATTGAAATGGTGTTATCAATCTGGACAGCGCGCTGATAGAGCTGATCGACATCTGGATGATCTTCAGACTCCTCGATCACTTTGATAATGATCTGACGTTGCGGCGTGATCCTGATATTTTGCGATAAACATTTTTGCAGTAACGCGTCAGCCACAACACCCTCTCCCCTTGATTTAGGGCCATTGATTTCGGTGTCTTGCACCTTTTGCCCTTACCATACAATGAACCACCTCAAAATTCATCCGTTTTCTTTTTGCTCATTTCCTGACAAGCTATGGGAGGATACGGCCCTTTTGAATGGTAACCTGACGAGCGTGATATGAAACAGGCTGAGACACATACCCCTCTATCAGGCATCATCTTGATGGTCTCCGCGATGCTATTGTTACCAGGGTTGGATGCTTGTGCGAAATGGCTAGGCGCGACGCTCCCTGCCTCACAAGTTTCCGCCGCCCGCTTTACCATGCAAATGCTATTATTATTGCCTCTTTTATATCTCTGGCGTCTCTCACCACAGCGCAGCTCATTTTCAGTTGCGCAAATCATCCGCGGTGTTTGCCTAGCGCTGGCCACATGGCTGTTCTTCATCTCTTTGAAAACGCTTCCTATGGCAGAAGCCATTGCCATCTTTTTTGTTGAACCCATGATTCTCACAATATTAGGCGCCCTCTTCTTGGGAGAAGTAATCCGCATTCGTCGCATCATCGCAGTTCTATTTGGATTTGCTGGCGCGTTAATCGTTATCCAGCCCAGCTTTGCTTTATTTGGCTGGCCGGCTTTGCTGCCTCTTGGCACAGCGATTGTCTTCGCACTTTATATGATTGTCACGCGGCAAGTGGCCCAAAAGACACATCCGATTGAGGCACAATTTGCCATGTCATTTTATGCGGTTGCGACGATCCTTGTGCTTTCTGGGCTGAACCACCTCACAGGCTTGGAAAGTGAGGGATGGCGTTGGCCCAATATGGCTGAGTTAGGCGTCATAATAATGCTCGGTGTGATTGCAACAACCGGCCATGTCATGATCGTTTTTGCCCTGCAGAGAGCTGATGCCGGGCTATTGGCCCCGTTTCAATATATGGAAATTCTTGGCGCAACATTGCTGGGTTATCTTATATTCGGCGACCTTCCTAAAGACACTACCATCATTGGCGCTAGCATCATTATTGGCTCTGGACTCTATCTCATCCACCGTGAGAGACAAGCCGGCGCTGCCTCAGCAACCTCTAATCTGTAACAGAGAAATAGCGCTGTTTACGACGACCATAAGCCACCAACGCAAATGGGATTGACGTCAAATATAAGCCAGCCAAAAGCAAATAGGCGGCCCATGGTTCCACAACAGCTAACCCAACAACCAACGCAATGATCGCCAGAGTCGGTAGCGCATAATAGGAGGGGATTTTCATCGTCTTGCCAGCAAATGTTGGCAAGGTACAAACCGCACCGACACCACAAATGACAAGAACCAACGCTACGGGGAACGCGGCGCGGGCAGCAGGAACACCACCAAATTGTAAGTCAATCACCAGCGGCAAAATCACAAGCAAACCAGCAGCTGGACTTGGGATTCCTGTAAAGAAATCCTTTGCAAAATCGGGCTTGTCAGGCAGCTCAGAATCAAAGCGCGCCAAGCGAAGCGCGATACAGACGACATAGAATAAAGCGGCCGCCCATGCCAAGGACCCATGATCTTGCAACGCCCATAAATAAAGACACAAGCCAGGAACAACACCAAAAACAACGACGTCACAAAGTGAATCTAATGCCCCACCAAAGGCAGAGGTAGATCGCAATAAACGAGCCGTACGCCCATCAAGCGCATCAAAGATAGCACTCAATGTGACCAAGCCCACTACCATATGCCACTTATCATCCAGCGCAAAACGCAACGCCGTTAGACCAGAAATGAGTGACGCAATTGTAATAATATTCGGGATCATCCAATTCATGGACACCTGAATCCGGAAACGCTTTCGCGACTGAGGGACCGTCACCGTTCTAACCCTCCTGTGGGTTCCTGTTGGCGGTTCGCAAGATCAGCAATCACAGTCTCACCAGCCACACATTTTTGACCTGGCAGCACCAAAACATTTGTCTCAGCAGGCATCCAAATATCAACACGGCTCCCAAAACGAATCAAACCATAAACCTGGCCTACTGATAGCTTATCACCGATTTGGCTGTGGCATAAAATACGGCGTGCCACAAGGCCAGCAATCTGAACGAAGGCAATCTGTGTTTTGACTGGCCCTTCGGCTTCAACCGTGAGAGCGAGACGCTCATTATCAGTTGATGCCTTATCAAGGCTAGCATTTACAAATTTACCTGGCGCGTAATGTTTATGTGTGATCTGACCAGCGATTGGCGCTCTGTTCACATGAACATCAAACACATTCATGAAAATCGCAACACGGCGCCATTTCCCCTCTTTCAGACCCATTTCTGGCTCTGGTTCTGCTTCGTCGATCGACAAAACACGGCCATCAGCCGGCGCAATAATCCAGCCTTCTGATTGCGGCACGACCCGCGACGGATTACGGAAGAAATAGACGCACCATAAGGTCAGCGCCACGCCAATCGGTAAGAAGGGCTGGAAGAGATAGGTGATTGCCAGGGAAATCACAGCAAAAAGGGCAATAAAGGGCCAGCCTGCTGGGTGGATTGGCACAAGCACTTCTTCACGAATGGCGCGGTAGATATTCATAAGTCAAACTTTCCAAGATTGGCAGATGAGAGATGGTGCGGTTACGCTATAGACTAAACTAGCAAATAATCCC
>CALEYP010000001.1 GCA_937924895.1 uncultured Alphaproteobacteria bacterium | reverse complement strand
GCCAACAGCTTCGTTATATAAGGCATAGTCGGCAAAGCCGTATCCTAAGCCTGTGGCTGTTTGACAAGCAGCATAAGTTGTGTAGCTGCTTGGGATGCCACAATTTTGGTATGTTGACTTCACATTTTCGAAGTTTAGCTTTGAAATAGACGTACAAGCAGCTGAATGGTCTAGCTGACACGCGGCATCATATGTCGCTGTGTTGTTGGCGTCATTCCACAAGGCTACGTCATAAGCTGTATAGCCATAACCATTTGTCACAGCTGCCTTACATGAAGAATATGGTAGTGGGGCATAAGCCGAACAATTCGCAAGCAAATCAAGCATCATCGCATATTGTGCTTTAGTGATTTGCGTACATGGAACCGAATATTCCGCTGTACATGCGGCTGTATTTGTTGGCCCAGAGGCTTCTGCCCACAATGTGACATCAGCTTGTGTAAAGCCATAACCTTGGGCGACGGCTGCTGCACAAGTGGCGTAATTGTTGCCATATAAGGTACCACATTGATTTTCCAAACCATAAATAGGCGCAAATTGCGACTTGTTCAGATTGTAACAGTTTTGGCTTTCTTCATGCTGACACCCTTGGGTGTAGTCATTTGGTGTCCCATTATCAAGAGAGGCTTGATACATCTCTAAATCTTGTGGGCCATAGCCTTTGTTAATCACATCCTGGAGATCTACCCCAGAGAAGTCACTAGCTGGATTCTGTGGCACACCCGATACGGATTCTACCGCAAATGTGCCATCTTGCGCAAAGGCTTGTGGTGAGAGCACAAGCCCCAATACCACAAATAACTTTGCCAAATATCTAGCATATGTCATTCTTTATCTCCTTTTTTATTCAGGCAAAGCTGCCCTAACCTCTTATCAACCACAGCAAACTTAGTTTTCAGGCTTGCAGTGGTTAAACATGGCGCCATCGACATTCTCAAACATGCGGGGCGTCCAACAATATTGAGTGCTCGATGCGTAGACTGTCACATTATCACTTGCAGCGAACTGCGCCGTTCGGGCAGCATTCTTTGCCACACAAGTATAGTTTGCGCCGGATTGGAAAACAGACGCACATTCAACGGCCCCTGCCCCATTGTTGATGGAAATTGATTCCACATTGATGTTTGGCACGACATTCGGAAAATCTGTTAGAAATGTGCTGTTCAGCGTGTAGACGAGCTGCGGGCCTGAATCACTGACCAAATTACCGTAAGGACGCGGTGTTGTGGCACAACCTGTATCAGACCCTGTACACGCGCAAGTATAAAACCCAAAAGTCTGATCAGTTACAGGCGTTGACGCATCTTGGCAGGCCAACATGACGTAGCCGCGGCCAAGCGTAATACTCACTTGGTCTGTCACGGATGAATTATCTTGGTTCATGCTATATAACAGACCATTACCGTCACAAGCCAGTGGTTGTTGTGTGAATTCATTGCGCTGTCCTTGGGCAATATTCATGTAGCGCGTGATATTATCCCGATATTGCGAACAGAAATTATTGCTTGTGAAACCAATCGCAAGATCTGAGCGGCCAGACAGATTACTCCTCAGAGAGAAGACGTCTGTGTCGATGGCTCTCTTTAATGTATCGAGATTGGCATTTGTGACCGTATCACGTGTGCTATTGATGTAGGTCTGATATCCTGTGATGCCAACAGCGGCCAAAACCCCGATAATGGCAACAACGACCAACAATTCGATCAAAGAAAAGCCTGACTGCTTTTGACTATGGCAGCGTGTCATATTTTTTTCCCAAGCGTAAGCGGCGGCTCGTCAGCCACCATGTGAAACACAGCTCGATATTATTAAATATATCTTAATTAGACAAGTCTATTGCATGAGCCAAAAGGATGTAAAATACCTCAAAAAAGCAATAATTTAGCGTCTAAGCGACATATCACGCAAATGTGAAGAGAGGGTAAATTCTATTTGGATGAGGTTGTAAATTGTAACCCATCATAGGCTGGCGCCACATGGTCTGGTGTTTGGGACATAAACATATCATAATCAGCTTCTAATCCTAGATGCGTTAGATAGGCTTGGCTAGGATTTATACGGGCTATCCAGTCAAGAGTTTGCGCTAAATGGCTGTGAGATTGGTGTGTTTCTTCCCGCAACGCTTCTACGATCCAATAAGGAATATTAGACAGCTTTTCAAAATTCTCATCTGGCATAGACACCAAATCAGTAGAATAGCCCACAGATTGATTAAATATAAAACCCAGGGAAACAACCTGACCATGATCTTGATGCAGCACGTCTATTGCAATGTTTCCAATGGTGAGAGTGTCGCCAGGTGCAATATGATGAAGCTCCAAGGGTGGTTGAAAATAGCTCGGCGAATTCGCCATCTTTGTCATCAAATAAGGAAAGCGCGTCGTGATATCTTGACCATGTGTAGGCGTTGTATAAACAGGAATTTTAATTCGATCAGGCCAATAAAATGTGCGTAAATCATCAAGCCCTGCCACATGGTCAGCATGGGTATGAGTCACAAATAAAGCATCAATCTTGGTTAAATTATGCGGCAGAAGCTGTTGCCGAATATCTGGTCCCGCATCAACAAGAATAGTTGTTGTATCACTTTGGACAAGCAAGGCAGCGCGTTGCCTGCGATTTTTGGGATTATCTGGGTTACATTGGCCCCACCCTGCCCGGCCGAGCGCTGGCACGCCAACCGAAGTGCCGCATCCTAAAATTGTTACCGTCAATTCACTCATCTTAGCCGCCCTGCTCTAGCTTTGTGTTGCTTGTGGCAAGCGGTTAAAAAGGTGATAGGCATTCCGTGTCGTTTGCTTTGTAAAATCAGCAAGAGACGCGCCTCTTAATTCTGCGAGAAAAGCAGCCGTATGGGACACAAAGGCCGGTTCATTTTTCTGACCTCTTTTTGGCACAGGTGCGAGGAACGGCGCATCAGTCTCAACTAATATGCGATCATTTGGAATGTTTCGCGCGATATCCTGTATCTCTGTGGCGGACTTAAATGTAACAATGCCTGAAAAACTCACATAAAATCCGATAGCGAGCGCCCGTTCTGCCAATTCCTTGCCGGAACTAAAGCAATGCAACACACCGCGATACGCCCCCTTTTGATATTCATCCTCTAAGATATCTGCCATATCGGTGTCGGCATCTCTAGCGTGAATAATGATGGGTAGATCTAAGGCAAGGGCTACTGTAATTTGCGCCCTAAGGCTTGCTGCCTGCGCGTCACGTGGCGCATTGTCATAATAATAATCAAGCCCCGCCTCGCCAATAGCAACACATTTTGAATGAGATGCTAAGGCAGTAATCGCTGCAATGTCACAGGCAAGAGGCTCATTACCTGCCTCATGAGGATGAATGCCAACAGAGCAGAAAATATGATCATATGTCTCTGCGATATCAATGACTTGTTGTGCCGTGCTAAGTTTCACACCGATCGAAATAATTTCGCCAACATTCGCATCTTTGGCGCGCGCTAGGACATCATCAAGTTGCTCTGCCAGATGCGGATAATCTAAATGACAATGTGTATCAATGAGATGCATGACTATGCCTCATCTTCGACATAGCGCGGAAACACACCTTGTGGCTTTTCAATCATCACACCGTCATGAGCGCGTCTGTGACCGCCAAGCTTTGTAAAGTTACGGTCATCTTGCGGGATTTTAAACTGGTCAAGCAAAGCCTCAGCGGCCTGTGGCATGAAAGGTTGTAGCAAGATGGCGATCTGGCGCAAAACTTCCATTAATACAGCTAAAACCTCTCCCATACGATGGGTATCTGTTTTCTTCAAAGACCATGGCGCCATGATATCAATATAGCGGTTTGAGTGACTGATGACCTCCCAAATCAAGCGTAAAGCATCATGGAATTGTTGGTGCTCCACGGCTTCTTTTACCGCTTCATATAACCCATCAACAGCAGCGAGCAACGCCGCATCATCGTCTGTTGGATGGTCTGGCAAGGCTGGCAAATGGCCCGCACAATTTTTGAAAATAAGGGATTGAACACGGTTACTCAAATTACCAAGATCATTAGCTAAGTCACTGTTAATGCGTTGAATCATAGCAGAACGCGCAAAATCACCATCGCGGCCAAACGGCACTTCTCGCATCAAAAAATAACGTGTCTGGTCAAGGCCAAATTCATCAACAAGGGCATGAGGGTCAATAACGTTACCTAGTGATTTTGAAATTTTCTGCCCTTCATTGGTCCACCATCCATGGGCATAAACCCGTGATGGCAATGGCAGATCAGCTGCCATCAGGAAAGCTGGCCAATAAACCGCGTGAAAGCGGAGGATGTCTTTCCCTACCATATGAATATTTGCTGGCCATAGC